>CAIKJM010000055.1 GCA_903827735.1 uncultured Rhodanobacter sp.
CAACCGCCGCATGACCGATTGAAAAGCCGCGCCGGTCGCCTCGCTACCGCCTATGGCAATCCCTGCGGAACGACCCATTCGCCGTCGAAGACGAAGGTGGCCGAGCCGCTCATCCACAGCGTCTGGCCGGGCCCAGCCCAGTCGATTTGCAGCACGCCGCCGGGCAGGCTCACCTGCACGCTATCGTCGACCTCGCCGCGCTGACGCAGCACGGCCATGGCAGCGCAGGCGCCGGTGCCGCATGCCAGCGTCCATCCCGCGCCACGCTCGTGCACGCGCAGCTTCAGATGCCCACGATCGAGACGTTGCACGAAGCCGGCGTTGACCCCATCAGAGAAGCGCGGGTTGGAAGAAAGCAGCGGACCGAGCCGCTCCAGTTCGGGACTGCGCAGATCGTCGACTTCGATCACCGCGTGCGGGTTGCCCATCGAGACAACGCCGATCTGCAGTGCGGCGCCGGCGATATCGATCGGGTAATGCGTGGCTGCGCGCGCCGCATCGAAGCCGCTTTTTGCCGGTTCGAACACGGGTATGCCCATGTCGACGACCACTTCATTCGCGTCAATCAGACGCACGGCCACCGGACCGGAGGGGCTTTCGATACGCACCGTCTCGCCAATTGCCAGCGCACCTTCACGATGCAGCCAGGCAGCGACGCAGCGCACGCCGTTGCCGCACTGACCTGACGGCGAGCCGTCAGCATTGGAGATGCCGTAATAGAACGCACAGCTGGGATCGCAAGCACGGCCAATACCTAGCAGCTGGTCGAAACCGACGCCGGTATGCCGATCCGCCATGGCGCGGATCTGCGCGACGGTCATCGAAAACGGCGTGTCGCGGCAGTCGAGCACGACAAAATCGTTGCCGATGCCGTGCATCTTCGAAAAGCGCTGCTTCATCATCGATTACGACTCAGTACTGCGTGCTGTCCGGCCGCTGATTGTCGGGTATCGCGTTGTTGCCCGTGATCGCCGGCTGCTGCGGTTTTACCGTACTGGCTGCCGAGGCCGGCGCCGGCTTGGTGGCCGGCGGTAGATACAGCGGGCCTTTTTGGCCGCAGCCGGCGAGCGTGCCGGCAACGATGCAGAAAGAAACCAGTAAAAGCGAATTCAGTGAGATCAGTCGGCGCATGACAAGGGTTTCCTGAAGTGGCCTGCAGTATAGCGAGGCGCGGTCGATTCACCCCAGCACGGCCTGTCCGTGCCGTTATGATGCGCGCACCGAATCACGTTACGCCCGTCGGGCGAGGATCTCACGATGGACTGGAGCACATTGCTGCGCATGCCGATGACCGTGCTGCTGGTCCTGGCCGCGGTTTTCCTGCTGATCACGCTGGTGCAGCTGATCTCGCTGCGCCAGCACCTTCATAGCGGCCGCAGGGCGTCGGCGGCGGGCCGTGCTCTGCTGTGCGTGGTGTTCTTCGTGCTGGCGCTGGTGCTCGGTGGCACCGGCTACGCGCTGCGCGGCTATCGGTTGCTCAGCGAAGAGACGCCGGTCGTCGACATTGAAGCCCATATTCTTTCGCCGCAGCGCTGGGCGCTGACACTGAGCTGGCCCGACGGCAGTACGCGCCAGGTCGAGCTGGACGGCGATGACTGGCGCGTGGAGGCCATCGTGCTGAAATGGAAGTTGCCTGCCCTGCTCTCAGGCGTACCGCCGCTCTACCGGCTTGATCGCCTGTCCGGTCGATATGACGATGCCGCCCAGGAAATGAGCGCGCCGCGGACGGTTATTAGTTTTGATCACGCCAACGGTTTCGACATACTGAACTTGCACAAGCAGTATCCGCAGTGGCTGCCCGAAGTCGACACCTTGTACGGCAGCGGTGCGTTTCTACCGCTGGTGGATCAGGGCCATTACACGGTGAGCCTGATGCGTACCGGCGCGCTCGTGGCCAGGCCGGACGAGGCCACGCAACAAAAGATCGGGCAGCCGTTTGGCGGGTGATTTGCGCTGAGTTTCAAGCTTAGGCATATACAGCAAGCCCGGCAATCAACACGCCGATTCAGCCCAGCCGCTTTTCGTAGCGCCAGCCGTCAGCGCCATCCTGGTAGTAGCCGGGCAGTGAGGCGATGCATCGGTAGCCCAGCCGCTCGTAGAGCTTGATGGCGATGGCGTTGTCGGTACGCACTTCGAGTCGCAGGGTGTGGCAGCGTCGCTGTTTCGCCGCCGCCTCGGTCGCTTCCACCAGTGCGGTACCTACGCCCTTGCCGCGCGACTCCGGTTGGCTGGCCAGCGAGTAAAGCCGCGCCACGCTGCTGCCCCTGCGAAAAAACACCACGGCGGTGCCGAGAAACCGGCGGTGGTTGGCGCTGGCGACCAGCACCAGCGCAGAATCGCTGTCGAGATGACGCCGATACTGCTCTCGCGTCATGCGGTCGCTGTCGAAAGTGCGATCTTCCAGCGTGACCAGATCGTCCAGATCGGAAGTTTCAGCACGGCGCACGCGTACGCTGGCGGTGGATGGCGTTGGACGCATGCTTGCAGAGTCCCGGTGCCGCACGTTCTGCAACGCGATCGGCGGCTGACGATCAGTGATGGAAATTCCGGATGCCATGGAGTCGAAGTCCCGCAGTAGTGAGTGACGCGGATGTGCTGAAGACGTGCAAAGAAATCGAATCGCCATTCGAACCGCGCGGACTCTAGCAGCCGCCGGCAATCGTCGCGTGTATTTTTCATTGCGGTGGACCTCGCAGCCGATCGCGTTTAATCCCGCTTCAGCGCTTTGACTTGTGCCATGCCGCCCCTGTGCCAAACTGCGCGCCGTGCAAATCGCGCCCCGCCACTGCTGGGCAATCCGCTTCAACCGCATTGCCTGAGTGGTGTCATGACCCGTCTGGTCATCGTTGTCGAAAAAGCCTCCGACTGGGCTTCGTACTACCCTTCTGTCGACGTGATGAGCGCGATGGACTATCTGCGCGAGCCGATCAGCAACGACGACGAACGCACTCACGTCATTAACCTATGCCGCAGCTATAAGTATCTCGGTACGGGCTATTACGTTTCGCTGCTGGCCGAAGCTCGCGGGCACAAGGTGATGCCGTCCGTGCGTACCGTGAATGACCTGCGCCGTCGCTCGCTGTACGGGGTGGACATCGATGATCTCAACCAGAAACTCACGCACTTTCTCCCCGCCGGTGGCCGCGATACCACCGACCTTGGCATCCTTGTCTACTTCGGCGAGACCGCTTACCCCGCACTGCAGGATCTCGCGCGGCAGGTGTTCGAAACGTTTCCCTGCCCGCTGATGCGCATTGAGTTCGAGCGCGATCGCGTGTGGCAGGTCAGCTCGATCAAGCCGGTCGGTCTGCATACGCTGGACGATGCGCAGGAGGATGCGTTCGCTGAGGAGCTCGACCGCTTCTCGCGCAAGCTGTGGCGCAAGCCGCGCGCGCGCAAGCTGTATCGCTACGACATTGCGATGCTGGTGGACCCGAAAGAGACGATGCCGCCGTCGAACAAGAAGGCGCTGAAGTCCTTCGTGGCGGCGGGCAAGCAGCTCGGTATCGAAGTCGACATGATCGGCAAGAACGACTATCAGCGTCTGGCTGAATACGACGGTCTGTTCATCCGTGAAACCACCGCCAGCGACAATCACACCTATCGCTTCGCCCATCGTGCCGAGAAAGAAGGCATGGTGGTGATGGACGATCCGACGTCGATTCTCCGCTGCACCAATAAGATTTTTCTCAACGACCTGATGGTGTCGCGCAAGCTCGCCGTGCCGCACACCGAAATTCTGTATCGCGACGATGCCAAGGGCATGAAAGAAGTGGTTGGCAAGCTGGGTTTTCCGCTGGTGCTGAAAATCCCCGATGGCTCGTTTTCGCGCGGCGTGGTGAAGGTGCAGAGCGAGCAGGCGCTGGAAAAAGCCGCCGGCGAACTATTCCAGCACAGTGCCCTGCTGTTGGCGCAGGAATACCTGTATACCGAGTTCGACTGGCGCATCGGCGTGCTGAACCATGAGCCGCTGTTCGCCTGTAAATACTACATGTCGCGCGGCCATTGGCAGATCTACAACCACGGCGCTAAGGGCACGGCCAAGAGCGGTCGCTTCGAAACCATCGCGGTGAGCGATGCCCCGGCCGACGTGGTCAAGCTCGCGCTGAAAGCCACCGCGCCGATTGGTGATGGCCTCTACGGCGTCGACCTGAAGCAGGTCGGCAACAAGCCGGTGGTGATTGAAGTCAACGACAACCCCTCGATCGACGCCGGTGTCGAGGATGACCATCTTGGCGACGCGCTGTATCTGCAGATCATGCAGGAGTTCCTGCGCCGGATGGAGCGTAAGCGCCAAGGCATTGCCGGCTAGGGAGTCCGCCGGTCGGGCGTCAGTGCCACATGGCCGTGCGCAGCGAGCGTTGGCGTGGCTGCCGAAACGCAAGAAGCTGGCGGGGCAGCGACGGCTCTAGCGTCAGCAGCACGATCAGCGGCGCGCCGACCAGCCAGAATACCGATGTCCAGCCAAGCGTCTCGTTGTACACCGGCACCAGGGTGGTGATCAACAAAAAGCTGCCGACCAGGAGCCACAGCGCGGCGGCTCTGAGCAGGCGCTGGCGGCTGGCGTTGTCGCGGTGAGTTTCGGAAAGCGGTTGTGGGCGCATCGGTAGACTCCCTGGGTTCGAATGCCCACAGCGTCGAGCATGCGCATCTCACGGACTGCGACCGAGCCGCGATGATTTGCAGACATCGGCGATCTTCAACGTTCCAAGGCCGGGCGCGCGATCGTCACGCAATGGATCGCTAGTAGAATTAGCGCGATGACGCCGAACCCGGCGATCCCAATGCGTTCCGGATACCCGCATGCCTCCCCCGTCCTTCGCCGTCTTCGGCCATCCGATCAAGCACAGCGTGTCGCCGCCGATCCATCAGGCGTTCGCCGAGCAGTTCGGCATTGCGCTGGCGTATCGCGCCATCGACGCGGCGCCGCCCGATTTCGGCGCCGCCGTGCAGCGGTTCTTCGCCGACGGCGGTCGCGGCGCCAATGTCACCCTGCCGCACAAGGCGGAGGCCTTCGCGCTGGCCGACGAGCACAGCCAGGCCGCCACGCGCGCCGGCACGGCCAATGTGCTGACGCGTCTACCGTCTGGCCGTCTGGCCGCCCATAACACCGATGGCGCCGGGATGGTGCGGGATATGACCGAACGGCACGGTATAGCGCTGCGGGGCAAGTCGGTGCTGATGCTTGGTGCCGGCGGCGCGGCTCGCGGCGTCGCCTGGAATCTGCTGGATGCGAGGGTAAAAACCCTCACCATCGTCAATCGTTCGCATGCATCCGCCGAGGCGCTGGCCAGCCTGATCGGCGATCCTGAGCGCGTGCAGTCCCCCGACTGGCAGCAGCTGGGTGAACTCGGCCACTTCGACCTGATCGTGCACGCCACCTCGGCCGGCGTGCTGGGCGCGACCCTGCCGCTGCCCGCGTCCTTGGTGGGCGAAAATACGATCGGCTACGACCTCTCCTACGGTGCGGCGGCGGCCGGCTTTCTGGCCTGGGCCCGGCGCGCCGGCGCGTACCGGGCCGTCGATGGCCTGGGCATGCTGCTGGAAACCGCCGCCGATACGTTCGCCTTGTGGCACGGCCAGCGCCCGCAGACGGAGCCGGTCTATCAGTCGATGCGCCAGCAGACCGCGTGAGCGGGTTGTCGTGCCGCCCAGGCTGCGGCGCCTGCTGCATCGCGCCGTCGATCAGCTCGCCGATTCCCGGCATGCCCAACGGCAAGCCTGCCGGCGTCCGCTGCGTGCAGCTCACCGCGCAAAACGGCTGCGCCATTTTCGGTGACCCACGTCGCCCGGCCGTTTGCGCCAGCCTGCAGCCGGAGCCGGGAATGTGCGGGAGCGATCGCGGGCAGGCGATGGCATGGCTGACGGCACTTGAGACTGCCACGGCTGTCGGCTGACTCGTGTTGTGAAGCGCGGCAGATATTTCGCCGCGTAATTTTCCGCGGCAGGCTTTTCATCCCTCAGCCGTGTGCTACTTTTCCCGGACAGGGGCACCATCTCGTGGGGAGTCACGCATGTTGCCGAAAGGATTTTTCGATCGTCGCACGGTAGTGATGGCGGGTCTGGCCTTGGTGCTGGCCAGTAGCGCTTTTGCCGCCACTGCAAACAACAGCGCCGCCAGCACCAGTCCGGTCGGCTCGACCAATGTCACGGTGGCCGACCCCACCGTACCGCGGCCGCCGGGCACGCCCTGCACAGTGCAGCTGTTCAGCGGCGTGGCGTTCAACGACTTCAATCCGCGGCCTTACGCTTACACGCCACCCACCGGCTGCGGCACACACTGGTCGAAAGTGGTGCTGGAAGCGGATTTTTCGGTTACCGCCGGGCGCCAGTTCGATCGCACCGCCAACCTGTGGCTCGGCGGCGTCAACCTGTATTTCGGCACCACCGAGGAACCTTCGTCCACGGTGGCGCCCAGCTGGCACGTCGAGCGCGATCTCACCGACTACAGCGCCCTGCTGCGTCAGGCCGGCAATGGTCAGGCCCTGATCGGCAACGTGGTCGACAGCACCTATACCGGCGTGATCTACGGCAGTGCCAAACTGCTGTTTTATCCCGCCTCGATCCTCGCGCCGGCGGCGCCTGCGCCCGATGCGGTGATTCCATTGGGCAGCGATCCGGTCGGCAACACGGTGTCGCTGGCCACGTCGACCAGCCAATTGAGCAAGTCGCTCACCTTGCCGACCAACGTCGAGCGCGCCTATCTGGACGTGTTTGCGCAGAGCCAGAATGCCGATGAGTTCTGGTACACCTGCGTGCCCGATCAGTACGCTGCACAGGTGCAGGAATGCGGCGGCGGCAATTTCCGCGAGGCCGAAATCAGCATCGACGGTCAGCCGGCCGGCGTGGCGCCGGTGTATCCGTGGATCTACAGCGGCGGCATCGATCCCTACCTGTGGCGACCCACCACCGGCGTGCAGACGCTGAACTTCATGCCGTACCGTGTGGACCTCACGCCGTTCGCCGGCGTGCTCAGCAACGGCGCGCCGCATCAGGTCGCGGTCAGCGTGGCCGGCGCCAATGATTACTTTTCGGCAACGGCCAGCCTGTTGCTGTATCTCGACCCGCATGCGAAAACCGTCAGTGGTCAGATCGAGCGCAATACCCTGGTCGGCCAGCCGCCCGCCCCAACCATCGGCAGTACGTTGAGTACCGATGCGTCGGGCAATATCACCGGCGCCATTACCACCCAATTGAGCCGGCACTTCATCATCAGCGGCTATGCCAATACCTCGCGTGGTCGCGTAGAGACCACGGTAGATCAAACGGTGGGATTTGGTGATGTGCAGACCTTCACCATCAACGACACCGTGTATCGGCAGATAACCGATCAGCAGACCTCGTCTGACGGTACCAGCCAGAGCAGCATCGGCGGGTTTGTCACCAGCAGCTACGCCGAGCATGTGCGTTATCCCTTGCATCTGGACGTCAACGAAGTGGCCGCCTCTGACGGCAGCTTCACCCTGGCGACCGTGGCGCATCAAGGCGACGAAAAAAATACGGCGCACAAGCTGTTCGGCATCACGCTGTATTCGGCCAAGCTCAGCAATACGGTCGACAGCGACGACACGTTGGCCTTCGACGCCAGCGGCAACCTCACCTCGCACAGCAACCAGCAGAGCACGCAAAGCTTCACGTTCAACGATTCGCTAGGCGGCTGCTATCGCACGGACGTCGGCAGCTTCAACGGCGCGGTGTCCAGCTACGCGACCGGCACGGGCTGCCCGAACAAACAGAACCGAGTGTTCTGGTTCACCCATCCGGATGGCTCGCCCGAGAACGGCAACGCCGTGCTTGGCTGGTGACAGTAGCGCACGATGAACCCCGACCGTCGCCCTGATTGAGGGCGACGGTCACACGATCACGCTTTTTCTCGCGTTTCGTCACGCCGCTGACATGCGGCGTGACTATGGTGACGACCGCTTCCGCCGAAGCGCCCGATCGCGGGCGTCTTCGCGCGCGGTACGATTCATGCGCGAGTGTTATGTCCAAATCCCTGTCTGCTGCGTCTTCCCGACGCGGATTATTTCTTGCGGCTGTCTTCGTGCTCATCGTTCTTGCCGGCGGCATCGGCTGGTATGTACACGCAGCAGGCTCAGCCAAAGCCGATGCCGCGGATTCTTCTAGCGCGTCGACCGATGCCAGCAGCGGTGAGGGCATTCTGCTGGGTCTGGCAAAATCCGCGGTTGGCGAACACCGAATCGTTGCGCCGGCCG
>CAIKJM010000056.1 GCA_903827735.1 uncultured Rhodanobacter sp.
AACGAGTCGTACTGGGAGTGATAGATACCTGCGTTGTCGTCCTCGTCGCCAAAGCCGAGATCGAGCGAAGCAATGCCCAGATGTTCCAGGAAAGCGCTGAAGTCGGAGCCCGAGCCCAGTGCGGCCAGCGGTACGTCGCCACCTTGGGCGGCGATTTTCGCCACGTCTTTCGCTTCGGCTTTGGCGTCGTCGTCGCTGCCGGCGATCAGCATGTGCGCGCGCAGGCGCTCGCGCACGCTGACCTTGGTCTCTGGGTCAGTCACGCCGTCGGCGACTTGGTTGACCAAGTGCTGCAGTGAGTGGCTGCCACCGGCGCCGAGAAAGCCGCGCCCGTTGGTATCGGAGTTGACGTACATCACGGCCTTGGCCTGCAGCTCCTTCGCGTGCGTCTCGGCCCATTCGGTGGAGCCCAGCAATCCCGGCTCCTCGCCATCCCAGCTGGCATAGACCAGCGTGCGCTGCGGGCGCCAGCCCTGTTTGACCAGCGCGCCAATCGCCTTGGCTTCGGCCATCAGGGCGACGTTGCCGGCCAGCGGATCCCATGCGCCGAACACCCAGCCGTCGTGATGGTTGCCGCGCACGATCCACTGATCCGGTGCCGTGCTGCCCTTGAGTTTCGCGATGACGTCGTAGACCGGCTTCTGGCCCCAGTTGGACTCGACTGTCAGATGCACCTTGGCCGTGCTCGGTCCGACGTGATACGTAATCGGCAGCGATCCGCGCCAGTTGGCCTGCGCCACGGGGCCGGTCAGCGACTGCAGCAGCGGCGTGGCGTCGGCGTAGGAGATTGGCAGCACGGGAATCTTCAGCAGCGAGGTGGCGTCCTTGATCGCCAGGCGTTTGGCACCGGGCACCGAGCCGATGCCCGGCGTCAGCGGATCGCCGGGATACACCTGCATGTCCGCCACTGAGCCGCGCTGCACGCCGTCGGCGGGACGCCAGCCGCCCTTGGGATAGACGTCGCCCTTGGCGTAACCGTCGTCGTGCGGATCGGAATAGATCAGGCAACCGATGGCACCGTGCTGCTGTGCCAGCTTCGGTTTCAGCCCGCGCCAGCCGCCACCGTAGCGCGTGAGAACGATCTTGCCGCGTACGTCGATGCCGCGACGGGCCAGGTCTTTGTAATCGTCCGGCATGCCGTAGTTGGCATAGACCAGTTCGGCGGTGACGTCGCCATCGGCACCGTAGACGTTGTAGGGCGGCAGTGCGCCGTCCTGGATGTTCGAGGTGGCGTCACCAGCAATAGCCGGTTCCTTCAGCGCCGCGGTGAAGGGTTGCGGCCCGAGCAATTCGAGCGCGACTTTCTTTGGCGTTGGATAGAGCACCTCGAAAGTTTCTATATGCGCATCCCAGCCCCACTCGCGAAACTTCGCCAACATGAATTCGGCGTTCGCCTTGTCATGCGGCGAACCCACCTGATTCGGCTGCGACGACATCTGCTTGAGCCAGCTGCGCTGATCGGCGGGGTCGAGCTGCGCGTCGAAGCGTTGTTCGAGGCTTTGCTGCTTGGCGGCTTCAGCTGCGCTGAACCCGAGCATGGCTTTGTCGGCGTGCGGGTTATCGGCGGCTGTGGCAATACCGAAGGTCGCCAGCATACAGTTCATGGCCAAAAGCCAGCCAGCAGTCAATCGCATCATCCCATCACGCTCCCGTTTGTTTAACGATACTTATATCCCACAACGAATGCGCGATCAGATGTTTACGCAGATTTCTACCGGTTAGCAGAGGCTATTGTCCGTTGCATCACTCACACCCAGCGAAAAATGGGGGCGGAATTCGTCACGACGCTTTAGGGGCCTTGAATTTCGCTCAAAGGGCCAGTTGACGCTGCGGGGCTGCTAACCGCTTCAGGATAAGAAGCCTAGCCGCACCCTCCTGAAGGAAACTTGTTAATGGCTGATCGACGGATCGTCGGGTACTACAATATGTTGGTTGAAGATGGGTTCGTCGTCCTTACCTGTGGCGCTCAACTCATACTCGCCTGGTCGTAAATAGAGCTCACTGGCAGGTGCTCCGGCACCCTGGCGAATACGTTCACCCAGCGTAGGCGTCAAAGGCAGAGGATCTAGCACCATGCGGTCGGCTGGCACGGCGGCTTTACCTTCACTTGAATAGCGCGCTTCGACAAGGCAGGGAAAATTTTCCTGACATTTGTCCCCACTGATAAAATACGGTTGTCGTAAGTTTCCCAAGGCTAGCCAGGTAGGTCTCCCGCGTCGTAGCTGCTGTGTGGGAAACACGACGCTGACATCGTATCCACTGCG
>CAIKJM010000057.1 GCA_903827735.1 uncultured Rhodanobacter sp.
GGCGGACCGCGGCGGCTGTTCTGCACGCGACCGGAGTGATCGCGGATAAACATTTTCACGGCGCGGTCTTCCAGCGAGTGAAAACTGATCACCGACAGACGACCGCCGGGACGCAGCCGCTCCAGCGCGGCGTTCAAACCCTGCTGCAGCGAGTCCAGCTCGCCGTTGACATGAATGCGCAGCGCCTGAAAGCTGCGCGTCGCCGGATGCTTGCCCGGCTCGCGCCGGCCGACGATGCGCTCGATCAGCGAGGCCAGCTGACCGGTGCGGGTGAACGGTTTGGCATCGCGGTCTTCGACGATCGCCCGCGCGATGCGGCGGCTGTGACGCTCTTCGCCGAAATTCCACAGCACGTCGGCAATCTCACGATCGGTCGCACGCGCCAGAAAATCCGCCGCGCTTTCGCCCTGGGTGGTGTCCATGCGCATGTCGAGCGGCGCGTCGGCCATAAAGCTGAAGCCGCGCGCGGCGTCGTCCAGCTGGGGCGAGGACACGCCCAGATCCAGCAGAACGCCGTCGAGGCCCTCGGCGGTTTCGTCCCATTCGGCCAGCGAGGAAAAGTTGGCGTGACGGATCGACACGCGCGCATCGGCGGCAAACTCAGCCTGCGCGGCAGCGATGGCCTGCGGGTCGCGATCCATCAGCAGCAGACGACCATCGGCATTGAGGCGCGACAGCACGGCGCGAGCATGACCGCCGCGTCCAAATGTACCGTCGAGATAGCGCCCCTCAGCCTGCACTGACAGCCCCTCCACCGCTTCGCCCAGCATCACCGGGATGTGCCGCAACTGTTGCTCGGCCATGTGCACTCCCGCTCCTGTCCTGCGTTTGCCGCTGCTCCTGTGATTTACAGGCGCAGGTCTGCCATGTGATCGGTAATCTCGTCCTCGCCAATGGTTTGACGGATCTTCGCCAGGTGAGCCTGTTCGCTCCACAGCTCGAACTTGTTGCCCATTCCCAGCAGCACGGCCTTCTTCTCGATGCCGGCTGCGGCGCGCTGGCTGGCCGGCAACAAAATGCGTGCCGCGCTGTCGGGCTCGACCACGCTGGCCGCGCCGACCAGCTTCATCTGCATGTCGCGATGGGCCGCCTTGACCTTGGGCAGCGCATTGACCTGATCGCGCACCTGCTCCCATTCCGCATAAGGAAACAGCCACAGGCAGCCCGACTCGAACGGGTTGTAGGTGATAACCAGACGATTCGCGCACTCGCCGGCGACCTGCTCCCGATACGCGGTCGGGATGGCCAGGCGGCCCTTGTCGTCGACGGTGATGGCGGTCTCGCCCTGGAACACGATGCATTGACTCCACTAAAACCCACAATTCCACACGTGAACCCACGATAGTCTCGCGACATGAGACTGTCAAGGAAATTTCGCTTGTGAATCAAGGAGAAAGGCGAGATTGTGTTCGTAATTCCAGCGATTTCTCATGAACCCCTGCAAGGTGCTTGAATACAGAGGTTTTTTCGAAAATCAGCTTAGCGCAGGTCCGCGAACTCTGACCGGCGCGTCGGCCTAAAGTCCTGCTGACAGACGCAACGGCTGAACTGTGCGGGCCGCTGTCACGTGCGCCTACGCGTCTCCACCGGCGAGCGCGAAGCCACCGCCGGTGGAAAAACTTGCGAAGAGGTGGAGTCGGCCTGTAAGCCGGGTTCTGTACGTCTTGCGACGCGACAGTCATTCCTCTCGGCCAGACGTCACCGTCTGGCTCCAGCAACCTACCCGGGAACAACGCGGGCCGCGTTATCGTTCCCCTATTTGGTCTTGCTCCGAGTGGGGTTTACCGTGCCGTACGACGTTAGCCCCGTACGCGGTGCGCTCTTACCGCACCCTTTCACCCTTACCACGCACATCCGGAGATGCCGTTCGGCGGTCTGCTCTCTGTTGCACTGGCCGTCAGCTTACGCTGCCCAGGAGTTACCTGGCACTCTGCCCTGCGGAGCCCGGACTTTCCTCGATGCGCTTGCGCGCGACGCGACTGTCCGGCCGACTCCGTGGCGAAGTATAGGGGAACGCGGCGGTCCGCAGAGCCTTGTAAGTTGGCGGT
Organism: uncultured Rhodanobacter sp.; assembly: GCA_903827735.1. Classification (GTDB taxonomy): domain Bacteria; phylum Pseudomonadota; class Gammaproteobacteria; order Xanthomonadales; family Rhodanobacteraceae; genus Rhodanobacter. Next base: position 2,049 of record CAIKJM010000057.1, read on the forward strand.
GAGCGCAAGCGACTGTCGAGGCAGCATGCCGAAACGAACATTCGCAAAGCGAATGGCCCGGAGGGCAAGCCGCGCCAGCGGCTTGTAACCCCAACATTTTCGATCAAGACGGTATTTGTTGGGGTTCGCTGCGCTCACCGCCAACCTACGCTCACGGCACGCTTGCGCGCTGCCTATTCTTCGCTCCCCACCTGATAAAGCAGCTTGCGCGGCGCTCCACTGATCACCGCCGCCAGCTTGGCCGCCTTTGCCGGCGGCAGCTCATCGCGCAAAATGGCGAAGACGCGCTGACCTTCGGCAAGCTTGGCATCGGCCTCCTCGCCGCGGCCGGCCACCAGAATCACATGCTCGCCGCGCTGCTGATCGGGATCGGCAACCACCTTCGCCGCCAGATCGTTCAGCGGTTCGCCGATCACCGTCTCGAACATCTTGGTCAGCTCGCGCGCCAGCACCGCCTCGCGCTCACCGCCGAAAATATCGCGCATATCGGCCAGGCTTTCGGCCACGCGGTGAGAGGACTCATAAAAGATGACAGTCCGCGCATCGCCGGCCAGCTCCTGCAGGCGCGTGCGCCGCGCTGCCGCCTTGGCCGGCAGGAAACCTTCGAATACAAAACGATCGCTGGGCAGGCCGGCCACCGACAGCGCGGCAATCGCCGCGCAGGCACCCGGCACCGGAATGCAGCGCACACCGGCGGCCCGCGCCGCGCGCACCAGGCGAAAGCCGGGATCGCTGATCAGCGGCGTGCCGGCATCGGAAATCAGCGCTACCGAGTCGCCGCCCAGCAGCCGGCGCACGATGCCGTCCACCGCATCGCGCTCGTTGTGCTCGTGCAGCGCGATCAGCGGCGTATCGATGCCATGGTGTACCAGCAGTGGGCGGCTGTGCCGCGTATCCTCCGCCGCAATCACCGTCACGGCGCGCAGCGTCTCGATGGCGCGCGCGGAAAAGTCGTCGCGATGGCCGATAGGCGTCGCCACCACCCACAGGCTGCCTGGCTGAACTGATGACATCGGTGAACTCCTGCGCCGCGGGCCGGCAAGTTGATCGGCTATGATCGCGCATTGCCGACCATGACGATCAAGGGATTTCTCATGCGCCTCATGCGCCACCCGCGCGCCGCTGCGATCGGACTGCTTGTTTCATTGGCCCTGAGCGGCTGCGTGCCCAGCAACGTGCAGCCTTCACCGACCGATGTCGCCGCCGAACAGAGCGCCGCGGCGCTGGCCAACCAGGGTCAGTTCGATCAGGCGGCACAGGCCTATCTCACGCTGGCCGGGCAATCATCCGGTAACGCCGATCACTACCGTCTGTTGGCCGCCGAGGCATGGCGACAGGAAGGCCAGATTCAACAGGCGGCGCCGACGCTGGCACTGATCAAGCGCGACCGGCTCTCGGGCAACGAGCCGCTGCGGCTCGATCTCCTGCGCGCCGAACTCGCCCTAAGCCAGCACGACGCCGCCACCGCCCTGCAGCTCACCGCCCAGGTCAACGTGACGGTGCCGCCGGAATTCCAGCTGCGCCTGCTGGAGCTGCGCGCCCGCGCGATGACCGACAGCGGCGATTACTGGGGCGCGGCACGCACGCGAGTGCAAATGGACGATCAGCTCAGCGGCATCGATCACTCACAAAACCGCAAGGAGATCCTCGATCTGCTTGGCAAAGTGGGCGTCGAGCCGCTGAAACAGCGCGCCGCCGCCATGAAGCCCAGCGACCGCATGCTGACCTGGGTCAATGAAGCACTGACCCAGCTCGGCGTAGCCGTCGCTCGACCGCAGCCATCGCTGCAGCAACCGGTCGGCACCTTGTTGCCGGGCGCCGATGCGAACGTACGCGAGGGCTACAAGGTCCCGCAGCAAATTGCCCTGCTCCTGCCCGGCGACGGCAACTTTGCCGCCGCGAGCGAATCGGTACGCGAAGGATTTTTCGCCGCCTATATCGATGCCGGCCGCAATCACGCACCACGCCCCAGCGTGCGCGTCTACAACAGCCACGGCACCGCCGATGGCGCCGTAAAAGGTTACCAACAGGCGGTGACCGACGGTGCGCAACTAGTCGTCGGGCCACTCACTCGCGGCGAAGTCGCCGCCGTGTTCAGCCAGAAAAGCCTGCCAGTGCCGCTGCTCGCGCTGAATCATCCCGACGACAAGCAACTGCCTGGTAATGACACCAGCGAATTCGGACTACTCCCCGAAACCGAGGGCGCGCAGGCGGCCGACCATATCGTCGAGGGCGGCCTGAAGCACGCCTACGTGCTGGTTTCCGGCGATGACTTTGCCCAGCGCGCGGCCGGTGCATTCAAGGCGGAATTCGCGGCGCGCGGCGGCTCGCTCGTCAACATGACAACGCTCAGCAGCTTCACCAGCGCGCTGGCCGGCATCAGCTTCGACAATGCGCCCAGCGATGCGGCTATTTTCATCAGCATGCGCCCGAACCAGGCGCGCCTGCTCGTTCCGCAGCTTGCTGTCGCCAATGTGCACCTGCCGGTATTCGCCACTTCGCATATCTATGACGGTAGCGACGACGCCGCAAGCAATCGCGACCTGGAAGGCGTGGAATTTTCCGACGCCCCCTGGCTGTTCAACGCCCAGCCGGGCCTGCCCAATCACGACGACATCGCGACCCAGCTGCCGGCGGCGCAGGGCAGCGCGGCGCGCCTGTTCGCCTTCGGTATGGACGCGTGGAATCTGGTGCCGTATCTCGACTGGCTGCGCGCCCATGTAGGCAGCTACCTGCCCGGCGCCAGCGGCCAGCTGACCGCGGACCAGTTCGGCCGCGTTCGCCGCGTGCTGATCTGGGCCAAATTTCAGGATGGGCTGGCGCGACCGCTTAGCGGCAGCCTGCAAATGGATGACGTCCCAGCGAGCGCTCCGCCCACCGGCGACGCGCCCACGCCGTCAACCGATGGCACCATGCCGGCCGGCGCTACCAGCAGCGCACCGCCGCCCGACCCGAGCCAGCCCACCGGCCACTGATGCGCGCCCTCGGCAATGTTTTCGAGCGGCGCGCCTGCGCCGAGCTGGAACGCGCCGGCCTGAAACTGCTAGATCGCAGCTACAACACACGTTACGGCGAGCTTGACCTGGTTATGAGCGATGGCGATATCGTCGTGTTCGTGGAGGTGCGCTATCGAAAACACGCATTGCACGGTACGGCGGCAGAATCCATTACGGCCAGCAAGCGACTGAAGCTGATCAAAGCCGCGGAGCTTTGGCTGGCGGCGCATCCGAAAAAGTCCAATGCCAGTTGTCGCTTCGATGTCATAACCTTCGACGGTCAGGCGGACGAGGCGCGGTGCGCATGGCTGCGCAACGCATTTGAGACTTGATCGATATAACAGATATATAACACTGGCTTTATGTAATTCCCTGCGGCAGAATCAAGTTAAGCGTTGTTCAGGGTATTTTCCCCGGTAACGCGGAAATCAGCGGTTCAGGCGGCTGATTTCCAAAACACAATAGCTTTTGTGACGTTAGTTTGCGGCGGCTAGATGCCTGCCGGGGGGCGATGGAATGGAGTCAGAAAGTTTTGCAGGGCGGAGGCCAACGCTTCCGCGGCAACGGTGCCGAGTCGTAGGGAAAAACCCTACAACTGTTTCAGCTAATTCCCGTCACCCTTCGCTGACGCGGGCCGTATTGGCACGGCGACCACTTACCTATGCTTCACCGCCGCGACCAAGCGCAGTGGCGCACATCGCTGTGCGCCATGGTTTTGCAATGCCCCCACAGCAGACTTCCCGCCCAGCTCATTTCCTTTCAACACTATTTGCGAGCGCGATGTGAATAAGGTCTTTTCAACCACCGCCATGATTGGCATTCCGCTGGCGCTGACGGTCGTGCTTGCCGGTTGCGGAACACCCGCTGCGAAAGACTTCGGCGGCTCCTGGAAGCCGGTGAACCGCTTTCAGGACCAGCCCACGGAAATACCGCTGGCCCAGGCTTACACCTATTACGCCTCGCCGATGGATGGCACGCTGAAAACCATGCTGACGCGGTGGTCGAAAGACACCGGCATGACGCTGTCCTACCAGCTCATGTCCGACTACACGCTCTACAAGCCGGTCGCCCAGATCCGCACACGGGATGTTCGATCCGCTGCCGCCGAGCTCAGCTCGATTTACGGTGCCGAGGGCATTCTCGTCACCGTCAATGACAAACAGATCCTGGTCACCGTCGCCAATGTCTCCAAGCCGGACGCCTCGGAAACCAAGGCCGGGTCAAGCCCGATAAAACCGGCAGCTGCCACGGGCAGCAAGCCATGAAAACAAACCCTCACTCTGCCGCCGACCGTCTGGATCTTTGCTAATGGCCGACAAGAAAACCGCCACTCGAAAAATTGACGATACGGTCAAACGATCGGTCAGTTTCGAGCTGACCATTGCCGACCTGGCCAAGCGCAGCGAACGCCGCGCGTGGTGGGTTGCGTTTTCCGCAATCATCGTCGCGTTGATTCTTTTGGGCGGCTACTTCTACATGTTACCGCTTAAGGAAAAAGTGCCTTACGTCATCATGGCCGACGCCTATACGGGCACCAGCACGGTCGCTCGATTGACTGGGGACTTCACGAATCGCCAGATCACCACTAGCGAGGCGATCAACAAAAGTAACGTCGCTCATTACATCATGGCACGCGAGTCTTATGACAGCTCGCCAGCGGCATATCAGAATGGATGGATCACATCCATCGTCATGTCGTCTCCTAAAGTCGCCGGTGCATACAAGAATCAAATTTTGTCGACGACGAATCCCGATAGTCCATCCAAGCTATATGGAAAAGACAGTTCGCTACAAATCAACATTCTCAGCATCTCTTTGCATGGTGATGGAGTAGGCCAAACACCTAAGAGCGCGACTGTGCGATTCCAAAGGAGTGTCTACGACAAAACGAGCGGCTCAACCAAACCCTTGGACAGCAAAATCGCAACCCTGGAATTTACTTACATGCCAGACCTGCGAATGGACGACCAATACCGCATTCAGAATCCGCTCGGCTTTCAGGTTACCGACTATCGCGTCGATAACGATTACGAGTCACCCGCACCGACCGCTGTTCAAGGTGCACCGATTGCTAACACCACTCAGCAAGCCATTACGAACAACGCCAACACAGGTCTAGCCGCGAGTACCTCTACGGCAGTTATGCCTCAAACGATGCAGACAGGTTTGCCCTCACAGCCACCCATTTCACAACGTGAGGTTCCCCAGGTCCCGGTTTCGGGTGTGCCTTCCTCGATCAATACCGCTAATGGAGTAGGTCACTGATGAACCAACCAAGCAGGCTGTGTCTGGCTGGTGCCATGTTTTTCCTGGCGGTCGGCACTACTTTTTCCGCTCATGCACAAGTCATGCAGCAATACGAATTTCAACCCGATCGTATCTACCCCGTGCGTACCGGACTGGGTATCACTACTGAAATTGAACTAAGCCCCAACGAAAAAATTCTCGATTACAGCACGGGCTTCAGCGGCGGATGGGATTTGACGCGGCGCGAAAACGTCTTCTATCTGAAGCCTAAGAACGTCGACGTCGATACGAACATGATGATTCGCACGGCGACTCATTCCTACATCTTTGAGTTGAAAGTAGTTGCTACAGACTGGAAGACACTAGAGCAGGCCAAGCGCGCCGGCGTTCAGTACAAGATCACGTTCACCTATCCAGGTGACGCCATTTTCGCAACCGCGGCCAACAAAAAGGCTGATGTATCCGAGTTGGATACATCGTTGGTCAAAGACCGCGATTACAACTTCGACTACAGCTATGCCACACGCAGTAAGGCGGCCCCATGGCTGGTGCCCGTCACCGTGTATGACGACGGGCGATTCACCTACATCAAGATGAGCGATCTGAAACAGTTTCCGACCGGAAATTTTCCCACCATCTATATGCGCGAGGTCAGGAACGGGGGAGACGTATTGGTCAACACAACCATTGAAGGCAACACCATCGTCGTCCACGGCACCTACGCCTACCTGGTCATTCGTCATGGCAACAACGTCGTTGGTCTGAGAAGGAATACTCAAAAGTGAGCTCAAATACTCCTAACCAACCAGGCGATGGTTCCGATCGCAACGATCCGCTGGCGAGCAATCCATACTCCAATCAGTATCGGCAGGATCAAGGGCCAGACTTAGATGCCAATGCGCCGACATTGAGATCCAGCGATCTGCGTCGGATGAATCGCCGCGCGCTTTTCTATCTTGTAGCAATCGTCTTGCTGCTCTTAGCGGTCGCTTTCTGGCTGATCAAAGGCCCTTCAAGCAAGGCACCGGCTCCCAAGCAGGCGGAGACTATCACTGTTCCTGCGGCGCCGCCGGCCCCACGCGCTCTGCCGCAACTGCCTGTAGCGCCACCGGTTCAAGCTATTCCCCTCAACACTCCAACACCACCTTTGCCTGTAGCCAGTCAAACCGCGCGTCCTCAGCCGGCGAAAGAGCCAGGGCCAACCTTGCTTCAACGGCGGCTTGCGGAAACTCAAGGCAGTCCTGCTCCAGAGATGTCCCAGACGCCTGCCGCCACGCCGCCAAGAAACCCGGGCGACGCAATGGAAGAGATGGAGGACGCAAAGACCAGCGCCGAGCCGTTGAGGAATCCCGATACCATCATGGTTCGCGGCACTTTCATCCGCTGCGTGCTTCAGACTCGGATCATCAGCGACTTCCCAGGCTTTGCTTCATGCGTCGTTACCGAGCCTGTGTATTCCTTCACGGGCAAGCGCCTGCTCCTACCAAAGGGCTCAAAGGTATTGGGAAAATACCGCTCCAGCCCGGTCATCGGCGATCGCCTCGCTGTGGTCTGGGATCGAATCATCACGCCGACCGGTATCGACGTGAACATGTCCAGTCCAGGCGTAGATGATCTTGGCAGCTCGGGTAATCCCGGCTATCTCGACTCTCACTGGGGTAGCCGAATCAGTGCCGCACTGCTGATAAGCATGCTCAGTGACGGCTTCTCGTATGAGGCGGCAGAGCATGGTCCGAAGACGACGAGCCTGGCAGGCAACGGCGTTGCGGTGGAATCGCCTTTCCAAAGTAACACGGCTCAGACCCTGCAAAATTTGGCTAGTCAGGCAGTGCAGAAAGCAGCACAGAGGCCTGCGACTGTCACCATCAATCAAGGCACCATCATCGATGTTTACGTCGCCAAAGACGTGGATTTCAGCGGTGTCGTATCCAAATTTTGACCCCACTCAACGCACGGTAATAGAACATCTATTTGTATGGACGACGCTGCACCCATCGCCGAAGTCTCAAACGAGTTCCTGGACTACCAGTATCAAGTGCTGGGTGTGCGGGACTTCATGGCGTCGCCCGATGTCACCGAAATTTGCATCAATCGTCCGGGCGAGTTGTATTTGGAAAACCGCAACGGCTGGCAGCGTGTGGAAGTACCCAGCCTGACCTTCGAGCGCGCTCGGCAATTCTGTACATCAGTAGTTAACGAGAGTAA
>CAIKJM010000058.1 GCA_903827735.1 uncultured Rhodanobacter sp.
GTGGTTCCGGCACCGGAAGTTCACGACGACAATGAAGAAGCCGAGGGCGTTGTCGGGCCTGTCACTAATCAGCCAGAGGGCGGCGACTGATGGCGATCATCCGCAAGCAACTGACTCAGCCCGCAGCGCCTGTTGATACCCGACAGGCCGAGGTGGACCTGCATACGCGGTTGGCGGCGGCGGGACTGCTTACCGTTCCTCTCAATGTGCAGGCAGTCGCTGAATACCTTGGCTTGGAAGTAACTGAGGAGCCCATGGATGACGATCTCTCCGGCTATTTAGAGCGGCGCGGAGGCACATGGGTCGTTGGCGTCAATGCGTTTCACCACATCAATCGAAAGCGTTTCACGATTGCCCACGAAATCGCTCACTTTATGCTGCATTCCGCTCGGCAGGCTAGTTTTCATGACCGGACATTTTCCCGGCGTACGGCTGATCCAAACCCCATGGAGCGTGAGGCGGATCGCTTCGCGGCGGAACTGATCATGCCCGCCCCAATGGTTCGGGAACTCATTGGGTCAGGAGTCACGTCGTTGTCGGCTCTTGCCGAACGTTTCCGAGTTTCGGCCCTGGCCATGAAATATCGAGTTCAGAATCTTGGATATCAGGTCAATCAATGACGACATACCTGCCCATTCTTCGATCCCGCGCGGCTGAACTTCGCGGCCTGAAGGAGTTGCCAGAAAACACTCGAGATCGTTTGTTTCCGATTGTGGAGCTCACCCGATCCCGGCGGACCAGCAAGAATCCTGGCGGTGAAATTAGAAAAAGTGTTGAGGCAGTCTGCGAGATCATGGGGAAGCGACCATTTGTCGTCGACCTGACATCGTTGGAAAGCCTGCAAAATTCAGAGTTTGAACATTTGCTCGACGACTCGGATGGATTCAAAGCGTGGGCTGATTTCGCGAAGGCTCTTCTTCCCGAGCGGTGCGTCCCCATCCTGCACTTACTTGAACCTTTTGAGTTCCCAGCGTTTCAATCGCAGGTGCGACAACTGCGAGAAAAGTTTGCACGGGTCGCCATCCGAGTTCCGACGTCCTATCGTGATTTTGACAATCTATTGCAGGCCTGCGACCAGACATTTCTCAACTTGACGGACGTGGTCCTCACGCTTGATGCGGGCTATGTCAATCAAAACGGAATGGCCGGTACTCTTCCACGATTAGCAGAAATGCTGGAAGCATTGGGCGGGCGGCAGTTTTGCAATGTCTCTGTGGCCGCAAGCTCATTCCCCAACAGCGTGGTGTCAGCTGGTGGCGATGACGAAGTGGGACAATTTCCCCTTTACGAAGTGGTCTTATGGAACGAGCTTCAAAAGCGATTTGCCTGGTTGGACTATGGAGACTATGCCGCAATACATCCCATGGACTTTGTGGGCACCGTCACTAACTGGGTGCCACGGGTCGATGTGATGCTCAATGACAGCTTTTATTACCACCGATACCGTCGATCCGATGGGGGCTACGTGCGGGCTGCTCAAGAGGCTCGCCGCGACAGGCGGTATGCCCCCCTAGTCTCGTGGGCTCAAAACAACATCGAGGCTGCCGCTGCTGGCGTCCCCAACGGGCGCAGCCCATCCTTTTGGATTGCGAACCGGGTTAACTTTCATCTGGCACGACAGGTAGCCCGCGTGGTCGGCTGACCTGGTCACCCAAGGTCAGCATCCGGATGTCATCCAGGGTGACGGTTCGCCCCAGTTCGCCGCGGAAAGCTTCGAAACGCGGGCGAAGACGTTCATGGATGGCGCCCAGCGCGAAGCCGGATAGTTCCGCTACAGGAATTCGCTGACGGACCGTTTCTACCAAGTTGCCATAGTGACCAGTGGTGGAAAGACCGTAAGATCTTAATAGGTCACGGAGCTCTCCGGTGCGGAGCCATCGCAAGGCTGCATCGGGATCCAGCCGGGCGCGGCTCCTTGCCTGCCGAATGGTATGGAGTTGAGCGCCTCGCAGGGTCAACAACCCGGCGGCGCGTGGAACCAAGTGCCGAACAGCACCCATCCATTCCTCGACCGTCACCACCGAAAAGTCGAGGAATAAGGCGGAATATCCCGCTGCTTGGCCTGCAAGCTTGTCAAGATTGTCTCGAGGCCCTTTGATCTCTAATGCACTGAGGCGGTTCGGGGAAGCGATGACCAGGTCAGCTCTGTATTTACCTTCTCCAAAACGCACTTCTGAACCCAACACCTCGTCGAACGCCAATAATGGCAACAACGCCGAAATGGCTAACGTTTTGAGATCGTCTGCGTAGGTCATGGATGCTGATTTAGTCTGGCCCACTCCACAGTCTGACAGAATGGATTGCGAACCAGGAGCCATGAAAGGGCTCACCAGATATCCAGGCCAGGAACACGCAGCGTGTGCCACAAGGTAATCCAGTCAGCGCGAGCTTGGTTGGCTTCGCAGCCCGGGCATAGGAAAGCCGTCCATCGGGCGGCTTGTAGGCGTTAACGAGGTCACCTAGGCACCTCTGAGGGCCGGGCCTTGAAAGTTCAGCGAGTACCGGGCATCGCGAGCCTGAGTTGCTCGTGCGCGTCCGTGCGCCTTTCGAGCCGGTTCTCGGCCTTGCGCCGCCTGCGGCTGCGAACTCAGGCGGCTTTTTAATCATGTCGTGCCTAACGGCACTGACTCGCGCTCTCAAGATCCCGAACGTAACTCTCCACCAGCCGCGATGACGCGCATTAAGCTGGTGAAATTCCATGTTCAGGCTCAGTGAGTTGGTATTGGTCTAGCGCGGACAGCGCGATGATTCGACCGTCTGCTCTAGCCGATTAATGGACCACTTTGCTGGCGAAGGCGCCGTCTTATCACGCATGGCGAGCTTTAAGGCCCGAAGCGTTTCCGGGAACGAGCAAGGCTCGTGTCCAATATTGCAACGCCCCGCCTATCGGTGAATCTGGTGTTTTGACGCAACAAGTAGGTATTGGTCGAGCATGGACGACGCGATCGTCGGCTAATCATCCACGGTGGCTACAACACCGTCGCACGGGCGACTTCTATCAAGCTGCAATTAAGCCAACCACGCGTCGATATGGTCTGTGAACGATCCAGGCGTTGTGCTGAAAGTATTGCTGCGTAGGGATTTGCGCTGGTTTCGCTTTAGCGAAGTAATGGTGTTCTCCACCTGATTGGTTCGGGCAGCGCCCGTCACGGCGAGACCCCAACATCCACGTCATTCGTCGTCTATAGCAAGTGCCCGTCTTTCGAATCACCGTCGTGATGATGAGTTTGGCCATCCGAAATTTTGCTGCTCTTGCGCTACGAAGCTTCCTCGATAAAAAGGTCACGAATGAGTCGACCACGATTCGTTCGCCCCCCATCGAAAGCCAAGGAGTGCACGACCATGAGCGAAACGTACCTAACCACCGACCAGCTCTCCGAGCGTATTCACTACGACATACGCACCATTCGCGACAGACTCAAGGACAGCGTCCTACTTGAGGGCGTGCACTATTTCCGCCCGTTCGGTGGGCGCAAGCTGCTGTTCAAATGGGAGGCGATCGAGCGCGACATGGTCGGCTTCTCAAGCCGCCATTCGCCGCTGATTCCGATGGCCAATGGAGGAGCTGCCCATGGCTAAGGTCCGCGTTCGGCCTGAGACCGGAAATCTCTATCTGGATTTCAGTTTCCGAGGCGTCCGGTGCCGCGAGCAGGCTGCGCTCGCGGACTGCTCCAAGAATCGACGTACGGTCGAAGCTCTCGCTACGCGTATCAAACGGGAAATCGCCAAAGGGACTTTCTCCTATCGGACGTTCTTTCCCGACAGTCCGCGGGTAGCCCAGTTTGAGCAGGTCGCATTGGAGTCGGTACTTTCAAGCACGGCTGCCAAGCCGACAGCGCCCCTGTTTTCCGACTTCGCACAGACTTGGTATCGCGAATCGGAGCCGCGCTGGCGCCCACGTCATAAGAAGGCCATCCGCGCAACTCTGGATGCGTTGATCTTGCCGACGTTCGGCTCGCTCCAACTCGAAGCGATCCCCCGCGCTGCCCTTCTGGATTTTCGCGCCTGTTTGGCGCAACGCAAAGGGCACGGTGGGCAGACGTTGTCGGCCAAACGCAACAACAAGATCATGTCGCTGTTGCGCACCATTCTCAACGAGGGTTGCGATCGATACGGACTGACTTCGCCTGGCAGAAGCATCAAGCCGCTCAAGCAAAAACGTAGCGAAGTACAGCCATTCACGCTGAAAGAAATGGATCTTCTGATTGCGACCGTACGCGCGGATTATCGGCCTTACCTGACCTTGCGTCTCTTGACGGGATTGCGGACCGGCGAATCGGACGGACTGCAATGGGGCGACGTGAATTTTGACGAGGGCACACTACGTATTGAGCGGACCGTGTCACGCGATGGGGATGGCGACACCAAGACGGATGGCTCGCGCCGCACCATCCAGTTGGTGCCGACAGTTCTCGCCGCGCTCCAGGAGCAAAAAAAACAGGCATTACCGGGCTGCCCTTGGATTTTTCATACGACGAGAGGCAAGCCAATCGACGTCGTCAATTTCACAAATCGCGTGTGGTATCCCCTCCTTAGGCTTTTAGATCTGAAAAAGCGCCCGCCATATCAGATGCGCCACACCGCAGCGACGCTGATGCTTGCCTCTGGCGAAAACCCCGAATGGGTTGCTGCGACGTTGGGACATACCAATACAGAAATGCTGTTCCGTGTTTATTCGCGCTTCGTTCCTAATCTCACCCGAAACGACGGGCGCGCTTTCGCGGGATTGCTGAACAGTCATCAGGCGGAGAGGGAACTGCCCGCGCAGCCGCTGGCAGCAACAGTCGACCTTGATGCGATGAGCCCTGAACAGTTGAGAGCGGCACTCGCGCAGCTCA
>CAIKJM010000059.1 GCA_903827735.1 uncultured Rhodanobacter sp.
CACAAAAACGAGCAAAATGACGAGGAGGCCTGGTGCGCCGCCCGTCGCAGCCGCCTCAAGATACTCGTTGTGCGGGTGCTCGTACTTTACGATGGCCGCATTGGCACTGCCTTCTGCCACCTGCTGGCGAGCGTAAACGCCAAACTGGTCGAGACCCACGCCGAACAGCGGATGCTCCATAAACGCGTGGCCCGCCGTGTGCCACATTTCAAGCCGCTCGCGGATGGCGCCACGCGCATCCGTCTTGGAGTTGTAGCTAGTCATTTCCGACCCCACGTCCGCAAACCGTTTCACAAACACGGACGGGCTGCTGGCGGCGGAAGGCGGCACAGCCGAAGACGCCTCGGCCAGCGTCTTCTTCGGCGTAGCCTTGTTTTTTCCAGATTCTGGCGCCTTTAGCACGGGCGCCGAAGGCGAAGCTGCAGCCAAAGCTGGCGCTGGAACGCTGACGTTGTGCACGGTGCTTGCCGCGAGGGCGCCGCCGCCGATGATCGCTACAAGAACAAGCAGTGAGCGCAGCCAGCGTGCCGTGCGGATGGCGTAAATTATCAGTATCAAAAGCATCACTGGCACGAAAGCCAGCAGCGGCCCTCGGCTCTGAGTCAGCATCGCGCCATAGAGAGCAAGACTCGCGCCTAGGCCGTGTACTGCCTTCTCTAGTAAGTGTCTGGCAGCGTAGAAAAGCTGTAGCCATCCGCAGAGCGAAAGCACCAGCAGCACCATGGCAAATTCGATCGCGCCCCAGTCGCCGCCGTTGAGGCCGAAAGCCCGATCGATGCTGAGCATGAAGTGCTGCACGATGCACACGATACCCAGGAAGATTGCGGTCGCGCTGAAGCCCAGCCAGACCCAGCGCATGCGCAAAGGCAGGCTGAAAACCGCCGCCGTGCCGAGGTAAAGCAGGATGTGCGACGGCAGATCGAACGCGTTCCATCCCAGCCCGTGGCCAAGGATGTTCAGTGCAGTGTAGGCCACGGCCAGTGCGCACACGGCGATAACGGGCCAGGCCGCACGATAGCTGGCTCGGGTGCCCACGCGGCTAAAAAGCAGAACTAAACCGGCGATAAGCAGAAGTAGCGCCGGCAGCGCTTTAGCGCGGAGGGGTACGGAGAACGAGAGCGGCATCACGGCGACCAGCACGGACATCGAGCCGACCCCCCATGCGTTCGTTCTTGCGTCCACGCTTACTCCTTTCCGGTTGAGCCATCTCCCTATGCTGCACGAAGAGCTTGAGGTCTTCAGCACTGGCCTTGAGTTCAGGCATGGTACTTTAGGCAGGCAGTCCGACGAACAACGCGTCTCGACGTGATAACGGCCGCGTTCATATTGCTTGCCTAGTCCATTCTCCAGCGCAGGCGTTTGCCTGATTTGCAAGGGTTGATGCCTTGAAAATCCTGTTCACCAATTTTCATGAGGGTGACGGGGGCGGTCACACGACGTATGTGATGACGTTGGCCAAAGCGCTTGCGGCGAGACATACAGTACACGTTGCCGCGCCGCCAGCTAGCCGGCTTTACCATGAGTCCAGCGCGGCGACTGGCTTGCGTGCTTGGGCACAGCCGTTTCCTAACGGGTTGAACAAGCTGTCCGCGCGCCGTCGCGCGCGTCGTCAGCTATCCACGCTGCTGCGCGAGGGCGATTTCGATCTCATCCACGTCAATGGTTCGGCCGATCACCGCCTGGTGATGGCGGCGATGCGCGGCTTGCGCCGCCGTCCGCGAATCGTCTTGACCAAGCACAACTCTAAGCCGATCACTGGCCTGGGACACTGGTGGCGCGCCTGGCGCGGCACCGACATGGTGATTGCGGTGTGCGACTTCACCTACCGCGCGCTGCTGGCCTCGGCCTATCGACGCTGTCTGCTGGCTACCGTGCACAACGGCGTCGATATCGATCACTTCAGGCCGTGGCCGAACACCGAGGCGATTGCACAACGCGGACGCTGGCTCGGTGATCGCACCGCGCTGCTGCTTGGTAGCAGCGCGGGTACGGCTAGCTACAAGGGCTGGATGGACTTGGTCGAGGCGCTGGCGCTGTTGCCTCCCGAGCAGCGCGCGCAAGTGCATCTGTTGGTCGCTGGACGCATGCCGGAAGCAGCCAGCCAGCTACGCATCGTCGAGCTGGGTTTGAGCGATCAAGTACATTTTCCCGGTTTGCTCGACGATGTGAGGCCGGCGCTGGCGGCTATCGACGCGGGCTTTGTGCTCTCGTGGGACGTCGAGACTATTTCCTTCGCCTGCCGGGAAATAATGGCGATGGGTAAACCCGTGTTGGTCAGCGCCTACGCCGGTCTGCCGGAGAATATCCACCCCGACGCGGACGGCTGGCTAGTGGCGCCACGCGATCAGCGAGCTATGGCTGATCGCTTGCAGCGCCTGTTGGAGCAGCGAGCGGAACTGCCGCGCTTGGGGGAATCCGCACGCGAGCATGCGCAGAACGAGTTTGGTCTGGATCAGTTTGTCGCACGCACCGAAGCCGCTTACGCTGCCTTGCTGGCGAATCAGTGAGCCTCACTCGGCATCGTTATCGCTGTTTTCGGTACCGTGCGGCACGCAGCCGGGCAGCGCCGCATCAGCTTTGAACATCCACCATTCGCGACGGTTGGCGTGGCCCACATAGGTGGCCTTCTTGCGATCGACGCACTGGCCCATCGCGGCATCGAGACTGAAGATCCAGCGCGTTGAAGGCTCGGCGCGTTGCCAGGCGATGGCGTCGGCGTATTGCGCCGGCCACTCCTTAAGAAAGCCAAACTCAGCGACCGGCCCCTGCGCCATCAGCAGGTTCTGCTCCTTCCACGCTAGCAGGCCGATCGTGGCCTGCGGTCCGGCGATGGCACGCGCGCGCTGCATCACGTCGCTCGCCGACCGATCGCCGTTGAGCATCGGATAACCCCAAAGCCCGTAGACGCCCCACAGCACGACCACGAAAGCCAGCCAGCCGATAGCGGCGCGGCGCAAACGCGTGAGCGCGACGATGACGAGGCCAGCCGCGCCGATGCTCAACAGCAGCCGCCAGATATGAGGATCCAGGCTCTGTTCGATCTGGACGGCCCATGCCGGGTGTCGCACCAGCGCGAGGGTCGCGGCGATGCTGATACCTGCGCTCAGCAATAGGGTCAGTCCAAAGATGAGAACGCGAACACCCTGCTTGCGCAGCAGGCTCGGCAATAGCGGCGCCAGCGCCAGCGCGGTCATTGGCAGCGCGGGCAGGATGTAGACGTCGCGTTTGCCCGGGCTGATCGAAAAAAACAGCAGAATCAGCACGACCCAGCCGAGCGGCAGCAGCAAGCGCGCATCACCGCGCTTCAGCCGTCGCCACCACGCGGGCAGCGCCCAGGGCAGCAGCAGCGACAGCGGCAGCCAGTCGAATGCGATAATGCCGAGGAAGAAAAACGGCGAATGGATGTGCCCGCTCGGCGCCGCGTAGCGATGCACGGTCTGGCCGAAAAGGATGTTGCGCACGTACTCGGCGTGCTGCGGATCGCCGTCGGCGTGCGCGGCCAGCAACATGGGGATGAGCCAGCCGAGGATGGGCACAAAAAAAAGGGCCAAGCCACCGGTCCATTTCCAGCCGCCGGTCGGCCAGGCGATGTACCGCCAGTTGCCGCGGCGCGCCACGGCGTAGGGAACCAGCATCAGCAGCGCGATCACTCCGACGCCTTTAGTTGCCACGCCGACGCCGGCGAAGAAGCAACCCACGGCAAACCAGCGCCAGGAAGGTCCCAACAGCAGATGACGCAGCAGGCCGTAGTTGGCTAGCGTGACCCAGCCCAGCAGGAGCGGATCGATTTGCGCGTCGCGCATCTGGTAGGTGAAGTGAATCGTGACCAGCAGGGTGGTCGCCGCCAGCAGTGCGCAGCGATGGTTCCACAGCCGGCGCGCCAGATCGTACGTCAGCGCGAGTGCGCCCAGCCCAGCGGCCAGCGAGGGCAGCATGAACGCCACGCGCCAGCTGCCGGTGAGGTAATAACCCAGCGCCTGCAGCCACATGAATACCGGGGGCTTGTCCGGATACAGCTCGGCGCCGCGATGCGGAAACAGCCACTGGCCGTGTTCCACCATCAGCCGGGCCACCAGCGCAAAGCGCGGCTCGTCCGATGGCCAGGGGTCGCGCAAGCCGATGCCGACGCCGAGCAGCAGCAGGGCGAACACGCCGAACAGCAGCAGTTCGCGGCGGGCACTGTGCAGGCACAGCGGGCGGGCGTGGGACAGGGGCTTCACGGCAGAGGGGCTTCCGTTGGGCGGTCTGGAAAAAACGCGAGCATAGCGGGATGTTCGCCGTGGTCTGGTTGCTGGCTAAGCGACAGGATCATCGTAAGCACGCTCGGCCATGGGGTATGCCGGCCCCTCGTGGCGCAGTGCCTATGATGATGGGCGCAACGGCCTTCGACTTTGCTTAGCAACGAGACGAACGGCGGCCGTTCGCCGCGCTGCCGGCGGTCAATCGTGGGCAGCGGCAACGGTCTTTTCCACGACGGCGTAATACATGCCGTCCAGATCGCCGTCGCCCGGCAGGATCTGCCAGCCGATCGTCGCGGCCTGTCCCACCGGCAGCGTGAATGCCAGGGCGCGCGCGTCCGGTTGCTGGGCGAGCAGCTCGCCGACGATGGCTTCGTTTTCCGCGCGCAGCACCGAGCAGGTGATGTAGACCAGCCGGCCGCCGGGCGTGAGCAGCGGCCATAGCGCCGAGAGTATCCGGCGCTGCTGTTCGTGCATGGCGGCGATATCGCTTTCTCGCCGATGCAGCCGCACGTCGGGCCGACGGCGCAGCACGCCGGTGGCCGAACAGGGCGCGTCGATCAGGATGCGATCGAACGGCTGCCGCTTCCACCAGCCGGCGGGAGCGCCCGCATCGCCGATGACGATTTTCGCATCCAGCCGCAGGCGCATCAGATTCTGGCGAATGCGTTCGCCGCGCTTCGCGTCCACCTCCAGCGCGGTCAGGTCGATTTCCGCGCGTTCGAGCAGGTGGCAGGCCTTGCCGCCGGGCGCGGCGCAGGCGTCGAGCACGCGCATGCCGTCCTTGAGGTCGGCCAGATCGGCGGCGACCTGGGCCGCACCATCCTGCACCGCGAAAAGCCCATCCTCGAAGCCGGGCATGCGGGTGACATCGCTGCTGTGCGGCAGCACGAGTGCATCCGCCAGCCACGAGTGCGCGGTGGCGGCATAGCCGGCCGCCTCGAACTGCGCGAGCAGGGTGTCGCGCGCGATGCGCCGGCGATTGACCCGCATTATCAGCGGTGGCTCGACGTTGTCGGAGGCCATGACCGCTTCGGATTGTTCCGGCCAGTCGCGGGCCAGCGCCTTCGCCAGCCACTCGGGATGGGCGTGACGCGTTTGCGGTTTGGCATCGAGCCGGGCGATCAGGCTTGCGCGCTCGCGCTGCCAGCGTCGCAGCACGGCGTTGACCAGCCCGGCCAGCTGCGGCCGCTTCAGCGCGCGGGTGGCTTCGACGGTGGCGGCCACGGCGGCGTAATCCTGCAGCTGCAGGATTTCCAACTGCACCAGGCCCAGCACCAGCAGCGCATGGATGGCCGGATCCTTGTGGCGAAGAGACTTTTCCAGCAGCTGGTCGATCGCCGCATCGAAGCGCAGCCACCAGCGCGCGCCCTCGCTGAGCAGCGCCATCAGCAGCGCGCGGTCGCGAGGGTCGCGCAGCTTCGGCGCGTTGCGCTCCATCACTTCGCGCAAGGAAGCGCCGCGCATCGCCACTTCGGCCAGCGATCGGGCGGCCAGCGCGCGGGTATCGACGGTCATCGGCTGCCGCGCAGTTCGGGGCGGGCGTTGAGATAATCGGCCGCGCTGATGCGCTTACCGCCGGCGCGCTGCAGCGCGGTGATGCGCAGCACGCCCTCACCGCAGGCCAGGTCGAT
Source organism: uncultured Rhodanobacter sp. (assembly GCA_903827735.1). Classification (GTDB taxonomy): domain Bacteria; phylum Pseudomonadota; class Gammaproteobacteria; order Xanthomonadales; family Rhodanobacteraceae; genus Rhodanobacter. The sequence continues at coordinate 5,873 of CAIKJM010000059.1, forward strand.
GCCGTCGCGGCTGGCGCCGAGCACGGCACCGGGCGCCTCGCTGTGGTCGCGATCGATGGCGTGGGCGGCCCATATCCGCAGCGGCTCGTCCAACACCTCGGCTTCGGCGACGGGCCAGGGGTTGAAGGCGCGAACCTTTCGCTCCAGTTCGGCGGCCGGGCGCGCCACGTCGAGCCGGGCTTCAGCCTTGTCGAGCTTGTGCGCGTAGGTCACGCCATCTTCCGACTGGCGGGTAGCGGCCAGCGACTCACCCGCCAGCGTACGGCGCAGGCCTTCGGCCAATACGTCGGCACCGAGCAGAGACAGACGGTCGTGCAGGCTGCCGCCGGTTTCATCCACGGCGATCGGCGTGCGCCTTTGCAGCATTACCGGGCCGGTATCCAGTCCCGCTTCCATCTGCATCAGATCGACACCGCTTTCCATATCGCCGGCGAGGATCGCGCGCTGGATCGGCGCGGCGCCGCGCCAGCGCGGCAGCAGGCTGGCGTGCACGTTCCAGCAGCCGAGGCGCGGCGTTGCCAGCACCTTGCGCGAGAGGATCAGGCCGTAGGCGACCACGATCAGCAGATCCGGCTGGTAGTTCGCCAACGTCTGTCGCGCTTCCGGGGACTTGAGCGATTCAGGCTGCTCGACGGTAATGCCAGCCGCCAGCGCGGCCTGCTTGACCGGGCTGGGCGTGAGCTTGCGGCCGCGGCCGGCTGGCCGATCCGGCTGCGTATAGACGGCCACCACTTCGGCGCCGCTGGCGCGGCAGGCTTCGAAGCAGGGAACGGCGAACTCGGGGGTACCGGCAAAGATCAGCCGCAGCGGGCGCTCACTCAAGCGGTCGCCGCCTGCTTGCGCGCCTTTTCCAGCCGTTTGAGCAGCAGGTTGCGCTTCAGCGAGGATAGGTAATCGACGAACACCTTGCCTTCCAGGTGATCCATCTCATGCTGTATGCACACGGCCAGCGGACCTTCGGCCTCGACGATGATCTCTTCACCGTCGGTGTTCTGTGCCTTGACCTTGACCTTGAGCGCGCGGGTCACGTCGGCATACAGGCCTGGAAACGACAGGCAGCCTTCCTGGTAGACCTGCGAGCCGTCTTTTTCCAGGATCTGCGCGTTGATCAGCGCCAGCGGCTCGTTGCGGTCGTCGCTCATGTCGGTGACCAGCACGCGCTTGTGCACGTTGACCTGGGTAGCCGCCAGGCCAACACCGTTGGAGTCGTACATAGTTTCGAAGAGGTCGGCGACGAACTGCTTCAGCTCGGCGTCGAACACGGTGACCGGCTCGGCGCGGGTTCGCAGGCGCGGGTCGGGGAATTCAATAATGGTCAGCAGGGACATGGGTTTCACCTCGGCGCCGAGACATGCGGGCGGCTTGGTTAAAACCCCACCCCGGCGCGATCTAGAATGTTTCTCATTGTACGTCGGCAAACGCCCGGGCGCAGACGATTTTTGCCAATTCGCGCCTGTTGCGCACGTTAACGGTTCGGTTACACTCGACCGAGCACCTGGGGAAGGGGGATTCCCGCCAATGATCCGAAAAATAACCGTGTTGCTGGCCGGCATGCTGGTCACTGTGGCTGCCTATGCGGCAGGCGCGCAGCTGCGAGCGAACCATCCCGATAGCTACACCGTGCGGCGGGGCGACACGCTCTGGGCCATTTCCGCCAAGTTCCTCGCCAAGCCCTGGCTATGGCCGGAGATCTGGCAGGCCAACCCGCAGGTGCGCAATCCGCATCTGATCTATCCAGGCGACGTGCTCAATCTGTCCTTCATCAACGGTAGCGGCGGTCCGAGCCTTCGGCTTGAGCCCAGCGTTCATGCCGAAGGTCAGGCGATTCCGGCGATTCCACTGACGGAACTGCAGACCTTCCTCAAGGACATGGAGGTGGTCGATTCCAACACCGCCAAAACCGCCCCGTATGTTGTGGGTCTGGAAGAGGGCCGTCTGCGCAGCACGCCAGGCCAAAATATTTACGTACGCGGTCTGCAGGGAGCGCCTGGCCAGCGGTGGGCTATCGTACGGCCGTCGCATTTCTTCCGCAGCTTTGACGCGCAGGGATCGGGCAAGGGTGATCTGGTTGCCCACGAGCTAGACGATAACGTTGCTTTGTTCAAAACGCCGTGGGACGAAAATACCCGCAATGACGGTCATTACGGCAAGGGCGATGACCGCGGCGTCGAAGTCAGCGTGATCGGCACGGCGGAGACGCTGCGCATGGGCGACCCGTCGACGCTGCTGCTGCTGAACTCCACCGTCGATATCCGTGCCGGTGACCGCATCATGCCGCTCGACGACGCGCCTTACGATCCCTATTACTATCCGCATCCGCCGCAGTCCGTCGCTACGGATGCGCGCGTGATCGGCTTTACCGATGCGATGGATGCGGTCGGACCCCATCAGGTCGTCGCATTGTCCATCGGCAAGCGCGACGGTGTCGACAACGGCCAGACCTATTCGATCTACCAGCCGGGCCAGACCATCAGCGACGACGTGGCCAGCAGCAGCTGGCATCGCGACGTCGGTAAGAAAGTGACCCTGCCGGCCGAGTACGTCGGCCACGTGATGGTTTTCCGAACCTTCGATCGGGTCAGCTACGGTCTTATCATGGACGGGCTGCGGCCGATTCAAATCGGAAATCAGCTGCGCATGCCGGATTAATCACGCTCTGGCGGGGTTTTCCTACACAACGGCGCGGCCACCACCGCGCCGTTTTTATTTCTGCAGTGTTCTTACACTGCACGGCATGAATGACATGGACGAATCGCGCGCCTGGATGATCGCGCTGCGCACGCCGGGCCTCGGCCCGGGCGGCCTGCGCGAACGGCTGGCCGCGGCCGGTGGAGATATTGGAGTCGTGCTGGCGAATCTGCGGCAGCAGTCGTCCTTCGGCGAGCCGGCGCGAGCCTGGCTGCAGCGGCCGGACGAGGCGCGCATTGCCGCCGACGTGGCCTGGCTCTCGCAGCCGTTGCATAAGCTCCTGCGTTGCACTGACGCCGATTTCCCGCCCCAGCTTGAAAACATCCCGCAGCCGCCGGCAGCGCTCTTCGTGGTGGGTGACGCCAGTTTGCTGCTGTATCCGCAGGTGGCGATCGTCGGGGCGCGCCGGGCCAGCACTGGCGGATTGGCACACGCGCGCGCTTTTGCCCTGGCACTGGCGCAGGCGGGGCTTGCGATCACCAGCGGCATGGCCGACGGTATCGACGGCGCGGCGCATCTGGCGGCGCTCGACCGCGGCGCACCCACGCTGGCGGTGATCGGTACCGGGCCGGATCGGGTCTATCCGCGCAAGCATCACGCGCTGGCCAAACGCATCGCCGACCACGGCGCGCTGGTCAGCGAATTTCCGCCGGGGACGGCAGCGCGGGCCGATCACTTTCCCCGGCGCAATCGGCTGATTGCGGGACTGTCGCTGGGCACCCTGGTTATCGAGGCAGGGCTGCAGTCGGGCTCGCTGATCACGGCGCGTCTGGCCGCCGACCAGGGTCGCGAAGTGTTCGCATTGCCCGGTTCCATTCATAATCCGCTGGCTCACGGATGCCATCGTTTGATCCGTGACGGTGCCAGGCTGGTTGAAACGGTCGCCGAAATTATCGAGACATTGGCGCCCGCAGCGCGCATGCTTGGCGCCGATCTGGCCGAGCGATTGGCACAGAGCGGTGGCGGAAGCGTCGATCAGGCAGCGGTTGAAACCGGCAAAGAGGCACGTTTCGAGATCGCGGCCGGCGCAGGCAAGAACGCCGAATATCGCCGCCTCTGGTCGGAACTTGGTCACGAGCCGGCGACGTTGGACGAACTTGTGCATCGAACCGGGCAGCCGGCGGCGGCCTTGTCATCGATGCTGCTGATGCTCGAGCTGGAGGCAAAAGTCGAGACGCTGCCGGGCAACCGTTACCAGCGCCTGGGCTGATTCACCGTCGGCGGCTGAGCCTGATTACTGCGCCGTTCTCGGCAGCTTCGGACGCGTTCGGGCTTGACAGCCCCGGCTCCGGCGTGTTTTCAACTATATATGTGCGCGGCGCCGCAAGCGCCGCTGATTCTTTCGCGGAAACTCAAGCTTCATGGCAAAAAATCTTCTCATCGTCGAATCGCCGGCCAAGGCCAAGACGATCAACAAGTACCTTGGCAAGGACTTCCACGTGCTGGCCTCCTACGGCCACGTGCGTGATCTGCGTCCGAAAGAGGGCGCGGTCGATCCCGAGCATGGCTTCGCCATGGCCTACGAGGTGATCGAGCGCAACGAGAAACATGTCGACGCGATCGCCAAGGCGGCCAAGCTGGCCGACGACATTTATCTGGCGACCGACTTGGATCGCGAAGGCGAGGCGATTTCCTGGCATATCAGCGAGATCCTCAAAGAGCGCGGCCTGGTCGAAGGCAAGCGCATGCATCGCGTGGTTTTCTCCGAAATCACGCCCAAGGCGATCAAGGCCGCCGTGGCCAACCCGCGACAGTTGTCGCACGACCTCGTCGACGCGCAGCAGGCGCGGCGCGCGCTGGACTATCTGGTCGGCTTCAATCTTTCGCCCGTGCTGTGGCGCAAGGTGCAGCGCGGTCTTTCCGCCGGCCGCGTACAGTCGCCCGCGCTGCGCATGATCGTCGAGCGCGAGGAAGAGATCGAAGCCTTCAACGCCCGCGAATACTGGACCATCGAAGCACAGCTCAAGCATGCCGACGGCGATTTCACCGCGCGGCTGAGCAAGCTCAACGGCAAGAAGTTCGAACAGTTCGACCTCACCAACGAAGCCGAGACCTTTGCTGCTCGCGATGCGCTGAAGCAGGCCGCACGCGGCAGGCTCACCGTCAGCGACGTCAGCTCGAAAGAGCGCAAGCGCCGCCCGGCCGCGCCGTTCACCACCTCCACGCTGCAGCAGGAGGCCGCGCGCAAGCTGGGCTTCACCACCAGCCGTACGATGAAGATCGCGCAGGGCTTGTACGAAGGCGTGGCGCTAGGCGCGGAGGGCAACGTCGGCCTGATCACCTATATGCGTACCGACTCGACCATGCTGGGCGATGATGCGCTGGCCGAGCTGCGTCAGCTGATCACGCGCGATTTCGGCGCCAAGGCGCTGCCCGATGCGCCGCAGGTCTACAAGACCAAGTCGAAGAACGCGCAGGAAGCGCATGAGGCGATCCGGCCGACGTCGGCGATGTACACGCCGCGCGACGTCGCCGCCTTCCTCAATGACGACCAGCGCAAGCTGTACGAGCTGATCTGGAAGCGCACCGTCGCCTGCCAGATGATCCACGCCACCCTCAACACCGTCTCGGTGGAATTTGCGCTGCGCGACGTGCCCGGCGGCGAAGCGTCGTTCCGCGCCAGCGGCACCACGGTGATCGATCCGGGCTTTCTCGCCGTGTACGAGGAAGGCCGCGATCAGAAGACTGCCGACGATGACGATGAAGGCCGTCGCCTGCCGCGCATGGAAACCGGCGAGCAGGTGCCGCTGCACGATATCGCCGCCGACCAGCATTTCACCGAGCCACCGCCGCGCTATTCCGAAGCCAGCCTGGTCAAGGCGCTGGAAGAGCACGGCATCGGCCGGCCGTCGACCTACGCCAGCATCATCCAGGTGCTGCAGAATCGCGAGTACGTCTACCTCGACAGCCGCCGCTTCAAGCCCAGCGACGTCGGCCGCGCGGTCAGCAATTTCCTCACTTCGCATTTCACCCGCTACGTCGATTACGACTTCACTGCCAAGCTCGAGGATGAGCTCGACGCGGTGAGCCGCGGCGAA
>CAIKJM010000060.1 GCA_903827735.1 uncultured Rhodanobacter sp.
GCCGTGATCGCGTCGGGTGATTTTGCGCAGGCGGTCAGCGACGAGGGCAAAGCGCGCGACGCGCTGGATCTGGCGAAGAAAAGCCTGGATCGCGCGCAGGCCGTACAACAGGCCGGCGGCGCGGCGGTAAAGGATCTGCAGGCCGCGCAAAGCGGATATAACCAGGCGCTGGACGAATACCAGCGCGCGCAGACGCGGCTCGCCGCGGTCGGCGGTGCGGATAGCAGTGGCAAGTTGGCCGATGCGCACGGCATCCGCGTGCTCGCGCCCATGGACGGCAGCATCACCGCGCTGTCGATTGCGCCGGGCACCTACGTCAACGACGTCACGGCGTCGATGATGACCATCGTTAACCTCGATTCGGTCTGGGTCACGGCAGATGTAGCCGAGGACGATCTGGCCCTGGTGAAGCCGGGCGAGTCGGCCGATGTGTCGCTGTCCGCCTATCCCGGCGACGTGCTGCACGGCCGCGTCGCTACCGTCGGCAGCGTGCTGCAGCCGGACACGCGCCGCGGTATGGTGCGCATCGTCATCGCCAATGCTGATGGCCGTCTGAAACCCAATATGTTCGCCACCGCCACGTTCGCCGCAGCGCAGCCGACGCAGGTGTTCGTGCCGGAGTCCGCGCTGCTGATGAACAACGACAGCACTACCGTGCTGGTCGAGGTATCGCCGTGGACCTTCCAGCGCCGCACCGTGCTGCTGGGTGACGACGAAGGCACCGGCACCCGCGTGCTGTCCGGCCTGCGCCAGGGCGATCGCGTGGTGGTGAAGGGCGGAGTGCTGCTGAATGATTAATCAGTCCGCGATTAACGCGATCCTGCGCTTTTGTTTTCACCGCCGCGTGCTGTTTCTGGTGGTGACGGTGCTGGTGGCGCTGTTCGGGTATTACTCGTGGACGCAGCTGGCAATCGAGGCCTATCCCGAACTCAGCGACGTCACCGCGCAGGTGACCACGCAGGTGCCGGGTCTGGCGGCCGAGGAGATCGAGCAGCAGGTCACCACGCCGCTGGAGCGTGGCCTGGCCAGCACGCCCGGACTGGTGAATATTCGTTCGAGCAGCACCTTCGGGCTGTCGCTGATCACCATGACCTTCAAGGACGGTGCCGAGGATTACTGGGAGCGCCAGCGCATCACCGAGCGGCTGGCGCAGGTGACCCTGCCGCCGGGCATCACGCCCAGCCTCGATCCGGTGTCGGGACCCGCGGGCGAAATCTACCGCTACACCCTGGAGTCGGACACGAAGAACCTAATGCAGCTGTCCGAGCTGCAGAACTGGACCATCGTGCCCGCGCTGCAGCAGGTGCCGGGCGTGGCCAATGTGGACGTGTTCGGTGGCTTCACCAAGGAGTTTCAGCTGGAGCTCGATCCGGCGCAGCTGTTGCGCTACAAGGTCAGCGTCAATCAGGTCAGCAGCGCGATTTCGGCCAATACGTCCAACGCGGGCGGCGGTCGCATCACGCGCGGCGAGCAGTCGTACATCGTGCGCGGCATCGGCATGGTGCATTCGCTGCAGGATCTGGGCGCCATCGTGGTGACGCAGTCGAACGGCGTGCCGGTATTCGTGCGCGACCTGGGCAAGCTGCAGTACGGCCATCAGGTGCGCGAAGGCATCCTGGGCAAGGACAGCAACCCCGATACCATCGAGGGCATCGTCGATCTGCTGAAGTATGAAAACCCCTCGCGCGTGCTCGAAGGCATCCACGCCAAGGTCGCCGAACTCAACCAGCGGCTGGCCGCGCAGGACGTACGCATCGTGCCGTATATCGATCGCGACGACCTGGTCAAGGCGACCAAGGAAAAAGTGCTGCACACGGTGATGGAAGGCGTGGGTCTGGTCTGCATCGTGCTGATTCTCTTCCTCGGCAACGTGCGTGCCGCGCTGGTGGCGGCGGTGGCGATTCCGATGTCGCTGGTCACCGTGTTCATCCTGATGCACTTTTTGAAGATGCCGGCGAATCTGTTTTCGCTGGGCGCGATCGATTTCGGCGTGATCGTCGACGGCACCATCGTGGTGACCGAGGCCATTCTGCGCCGGCGCGAAGAGAAGCCCGACGAAGCCTTGACCGAGGACGACGTGATGACGGTGACCGCGCACGTCGGCCGTTCGATCTTCTTCGCCACGCTGATCATCATCACGGCCTATGCGCCGCTGCTGGCGTTCGAACACGCCGAGGGCAAGCTGTTCGCGCCGATGGCGTTCACCGTCGGCTTTGCGCTGCTGGCGGCCTTGCTGTGCACGATCACGCTGACGCCGGGGCTGGCGTACATCGCACTGCGCAAGCCGCGCAAGCTGTTCCACAACAAGCCGCTGGAGCGCCTGCAGCACGGCTATAGCCGCGTGCTCGACAAGCTGCTGAATCATCTGCCGGTGGTTTATGTCATCACCGGCGTGGCGCTGTTGGCGGTAGTGCTACTCGGCGGTTCGCTGGGGCGCGAATTTCTGCCGGATCTGGACGAAGGTTCGCTGTGGCTGCAGGTGCAGATGCCCAGCGGCCTGTCGCTGGACAAGGCCAGCGACATGACCGGTGAGCTGCGTCGCGCGGTGCGCGAATTTCCCGAAGTGTCTTACATCGTGACGCAGCTCGGTCGCAACGATACCGGCACCGATCCGTGGACGCCCTCGCACGTGGAAGCGGGTGTCGGTCTCACGCCATACAGCAGCTGGGCTAACGGCGAAACCAAGGCGCAGTTTCTGCGCAAGTTCAACGCGCGAATGCAGCAGCTGCCCGGCATGAGCATCGGCATCAGCCAGCCCATCGTCGACGGCGAGAATGACATGATCGGCGGCGCGCACAGTCCGCTGGTCATGCGCATTTACGGTGACGATCTGGGCGAGATGCGGCGCATCGGCAACGCCATCGTCGACGTGCTCAAAGGCGTGCGTGGAACGGCCGATGCGTCGATCTTCCAGGAGCCGCCGATTCCGCAGCTGGCGATCGAAGCCGATCGCATGGCGGCGGCGCGTTACGGCATCAACGTGGCTGATATCAGCGGACTGATTCAGACGGCCATCGGCGGCGCGCCCATTACCCAGGTCTACGTCGGCGACCGCACCTACAACGTGACCGCGCGCGTGCCGCAGGCGATTGCCAACAGCGTCGAAGCGATCGGCAACCTGCCGCTGTCGGCGGCGAACGGCGCGCAGATCCCTTTGAAGGAGGTTGCGCATATCAGCTTGAAAACCGGCGAAAGCACGATCTCGCACGAGAAGAACGAGCGCGAGCTGACCATTCGCGTCGACAACCGCGATCGCGCGCTGTCGGAGTACCTGGCCGATGCGCAGAAGCAGATCGATCAGAAAGTGCATTTCGACAAGCAGACCTACCGCACCGAATGGGCCGGCACCTTCGAAAACCAGCAGCGCGCGCAGGCGCGGCTGATCGTGGTGCTCGGTCTGGTAATGGCGATCATGGCCGTGCTTCTGTATGCCGAATTCGGCAAGCTGCGGCAATCGGTTCTGGTGCTGGCGGTAGTGCCGCTGGCCACATTGGGCGGGCTGATTTCGCTGCACCTGCGCGGCGAGACGCTGAACATCGCCACCGCGGTCGGCTTCATCGCGCTGTTCGGTGTGGCGGTGCAGAACGGCATCATCATGATCTCCAATATCAACCGCGTGCGCGCCGAAGGGCTGTCGATCGAGCAGGCCGTCGTGGCCGGCGCCACCGAGCGCTTCCGCCCGGTGCTGATGACTGCCACGGTAGCCAGCGTCGGCATGCTGCCGGCGGCGATGGCGACCGGTATCGGCACCGACGTGCAGCGCGGCTTGGCCTCCGTCGTCGTCGGCGGCCTGCCGATCGCGACCCTGCTGACGCTCTTCATTCTGCCCGCGTTCTACTTTGCGATCGAGTACGCCATCGAACACCGCGCGGCGCGCAAGTCGCGTCTGGCCGGGGAGTCATGAGCATGCGTATTTCAACGACAACGTGGCGTACGACGCCGTGCGCGCAAGGAGATCGGGCGATGACCGTTTTCAATCACCGACGGCCGCCAGGCGCCGCGGCGCGTTTAGCCGTCCTGCTGATGCCTCTGTTCGTGGCCGGCTGCATGGTCGGACCGGACTTCAAGCAGCCTCCCGCGCCGCCGGTAGATCGCTACGCCGCGTCGTCGTCCGCCACAACGGCGAACGCTGGTGGTGACGCTCAGCGTTTCGTTACCGATATGCAGCTGCCCGCGCAGTGGTGGACGCTGTTCCACTCGCCCGCGTTGAACGAGCTGATTACGCAGGCGCTGGCGTCCAATCCCGGCATGCAGAGCGCGCGCGCCGCGCTGCGCCAGGCGCTGGAAAACGTGGCGGCGCAGAAGGGTTCGTCTTACCCATCGGTCGATGCCGGCATTAACACTACGCGCCAGCGCAATCCGTCCACGCTATCGAGCCCGCTCGAATCCAATGCCAACTACTACACGCTGACCACCGCTCAGGTCAGCGTGTCGTACATGCCGGATATCTTCGGCGGCAACCGGCGTGCGGTGGAGTCCTTGCAGGCGCAGGCCGACGTACAGCGCTTTCAGCTGGAAGCGACGTATCTCACGCTGACCTCGAACGTGGCGTTGGCCGCTATCCAGGAAGCCGGACTGCGCGCGCAGATCGCAGCGACGCACGACATCATCGACAGCCAGACGAAGATTCTGGCGACGGTGCGGCGCGAGTTCGTGCTGGGTCAGCTGGCCGAGTCTGACGTGGCTGCGCAAGTAGCCTTGCTGGCCCAGGCGCAGGCGACCCTGCCGCCGCTGGAAAAACAGCTGGCGCAACAGCGCGATGCCTTGGCCGCGCTGCTGGGTGCGTATTCGAGCGACGATATAGCCGTCCATTTCAATCTGGCCGATCTCAAACTGCCGCACGATCTGCCACTGTCGATTCCCTCGCAGCTGGTGCGACAGCGTCCCGACGTGCGCGCGGCGGAGGCGCAGTGGCATGCGGCCAATGCGCAGGTCGGCGTCGCCATCGCCAACCGCTTTCCCAAGCTGACGCTCAGTGCGGGCGCTGGCAGTTCGCCCACGCGTTTCAACGACCTTTTCAAGGACGCGACGAATTTCTGGAGCCTCGGCGCCGGTGTGACCCAGCCGATCTTTGAAGGCGGCAGCCTGCTGCATCAGGAGCGCGCGGCGAAGGCGGCGAACGAGCAGGCCGAGGCGCAGTACCGCAGCACGGTCGTGGCGGCTTTTCAGAACGTGTCCGATACACTGTTTGCCATCCGCTCCGACGCCGATGCGCTGGCGGCCGCGCAGACCTCGGCGGACGCGGCGGCGAAAAGCCTGGCGATCGCGCAGCGGCAGCTCGCGCTGGGCGATATCCCCGAGGTGGCCGTGCTCAACGCCCAGCAAACCGCACAGCAGGCGCAGATCGCTGTGGCCAGCGTACAGTCCAACCGGTATGCCGATACGGTGGCGCTGTTTCAAGCGCTGGGCGGCGGCTGGTGGAATCAAAAACAAAGAATCGGTGCTTATGATCCCGGTACACCATAGGTTAGCCGTTGGCTCTGGCCCATAGACCAAGCTAACGCGAATGCCAATATCTCCATCTGGTTCATTGGCGAACTCGGCACGTGCTGGGAGCAGTGATGCGCGATGTTTTCGGGAAATCCAAGCGACGCCTTGCCTGGCCGCTTTTACTCGCCGGCGTTTTTGCCGCAAGCACGGCGCGGGCTGAGCTGCCCGACGAATTTCAGGTTTATGACGACAGCATCAATGCGGCCGGACAGTTTGGTCTGGAATTGCATCTCAACACTACGCCGGATGGCCGCAGCGTTCCCGCCTATCCGGGCGAGATTCCGCCCGATCACGGCATCCGCAACACCTTCGAATTGTCCTATGGCCTGAGCGACACGCTGGAGGCCGGACTTTATTTGCCGTTTGTGCGTGACGCGGCCGGTACAACGTATTTCGCTCGTCCTCGAGCGCGTCTGAAATGGATACCGCTAAAGCCTGAAGCGGGGCAGGCCGGTATGTTCGCCGGTCTCAACGTTGAAGTCTCGGCGGTCAATACGCGCTTGGAGCAGGGCCGTCCCGCGATCGAGCTGCGCCCCATCATCGGCTATCGCGACAGCCAATGGCTTTTCGTCGTCAATCCCGTGATCGATCTTACAATTCGTCCCCGCTACGGCTCGAGCGAGCCGGATTTCAATCCTGGCGTGAAGATTGCCCGTACCGTGGTGCCCGACTGGGCAGTAGGGCTGGAGTACTACGACGATTTCGGGCCGGTCAATCATTTCGATAGCGCGAATCGTCAATCCGAACAGCTGTTCGCCGCGGTGGATTACACGGGGAAGGGGCTGCCTTTCAATGTCGGCATCGGGCGCGGGCTGAATGCGGCGTCGGATAAGTGGACGATCAAAGCGATCTTCGAAATTCCCATCTAATTCGTTTGGGAAGCGACGTCTGGCCAGCGACTACGCTTCGTCTGCACCGGCGCTTTTTGCCACACGCGTGTGATGTCGCCACCACAGCACCAGCAGCACGATGGCGATGATGCCGACCAGCGCCCACAGGCCGCCCTGTCCGCGGCCCATCCACTTCATCAGCCACTCGTGGTTGTCGGCGCCGAAATAGCCCAGATACACCCAGAACGGCACGCTGATCAGCGCGGCAAGCCCGTCGATCAGCAGAAAGCGCAGAAACGATATGCGGCGGCTGATGCCGGCGGTGATGTACATGGTGGTGCGCATGCCCGGCAGAAAGCGCGCGACGAACAGCATGCGGTTGCCGTAGCGGGCGAATTTCTCCTGCACCAGCTGGTAGCGCTTCGGGGTCAGGATGCGCGCCACGAAGCGCCACTTCAGAATACTGTCGCCGTGGCGGTAGCCGAGCAGAAAGATCGCCGAATCACCCAGCAAAACGCCGAACATGGCCAGCGCAAACATCCCGTGTACGTTGACGTAGCCCAGCCCGGCGATCACCCCGCCAGCGACTAGGGTGACGTCCTCGGGCAGCGGCAGGCCAGCGCCGCAGATCATTAGCGCGATAAAGACCGCAACGTAGCCGTTCTCGGCAAAGATTGTGACCAGTCGTTCGAGCAAATCCATGCGTGCCGGCGCGGCGCCGGTAGTTGATGGCAAAGCATCATCATCCCACACGTTGCGTGACCGTTGCCCGCAGGGGTGACAGGATGTCCCAGCGTGCGGCGGGAACCGCTGCGGTAAGGCCGCGCAGGCTTGATCTCTCAGCCCGCAGCCTCCAGACATAGCTCTCAATCACCCGACAGGAGCATCCCATGGCAAAAATCGCCATCGTTTATTTCAGCGGCTACGGCCACACCGCCAAGCAGGCCGAAGCAGTGCAGAAGGGCGCTGCGGGCGTCCCTGGTGCCGAGGTGACGGTGTTTCGCATCGACGATCAGGGCCATCTGCCGGAGGGCACGCTCGAAACGCTGGGCGCGCAGGACGCGATCATCTACGGCAGCCCGACCTATATGGGCGGCCCAGCATGGCAGTTCAAGAAATTCGC
>CAIKJM010000061.1 GCA_903827735.1 uncultured Rhodanobacter sp.
CGTCGTCGCGGCCCTTCAGCCACGAGGCCACGGCAATCATCGCGCGCTTGATGATGTCGGCGGCGCTGCCCTGCATCGGCGCGTTCACCGCCGCGCGTTCCGCGCCCTGACGCAGGCCCTGATTGCGCGAAGTGAGATTCTCCAGATAAAGCCGGCGGCCGTAGATGGTTTCGACGTAGCCATCGCGATGCGCCTGTTCGCGCGTCGCGTCCATATAAGCGCGCACGCCGGGGTAACGCGAAAAATAGCGCGCCATGTAATCGCTGGCCTCACCGCGATCGACGCTGAGCTGCTTGGCCAGGCCGAAGGCGCTCATGCCGTACATCAGGCCGAAGTTGATCGCCTTGGCCGCGCGACGCTGGTTGATAGTGACCTCATCCGCGGATACGCCGAACACTTCGGCGGCGGTAGCGCGATGCACGTCGCCGCCTTCGTGGAAAGCGCGCAGCAGGCCCTCATCGCTGGAAAGGTGCGCCATGATGCGCAGCTCGATCTGCGAATAGTCGGCCGCCATCACCTTCCAGCCCGGCGGCGCGACAAAGGCCTGACGAATGCGCCGGCCTTCCTCGGTACGCACCGGGATGTTCTGCAGGTTCGGCTCGGATGAGGAGATGCGCCCGGTAGCCACCGAACCTTGGTGGTAGCTGGTGTGCACGCGACCGGTGCGCGGATTGACGATGCCAGACAACTTGTCGGTATACGTGGAGCGCAGCTTGGCCAGACCGCGGTAGTCGAGCAGCAGGCGCGGCAGTTCGTGCGTGTCGGCAATAGCTTCCAACGCTTCTTCATTCGTCGACGGCTGGCCGGTCGGCGTTTTCATTTTTGCCTGCAGGCCGAGTTCGTCGAACAGCACGGCCTGCAGCTGCTTGGGCGAATCGAGGTTGAACTCATGGCCGGCGAGCTTGTACGACTGCTGCTGCAGCTCGTGCATGCGCTTGCCCAGCTGCTGGCTCTGCGTGCGCAACACGTCGCCGTCGATCAGCACGCCGCGGCGCTCCATCTCGGCCAGCACCGGCACCAGCGGGATTTCGATGTCCTGATACACCGCGCGCAGCTTCGGCACGCTTTCGAGCTTGGGCCACAGCGCGTGGTGCAGGCGCAGGGTGACGTCTGCATCTTCGGCGGCGTAGCGGCAGGCGGTGTCGAGATCGACCTGCGAGAACGAAATCTGTTTGGCGCCCTTGCCGGCGACTTGTTCGTACTTGATGGTGTCGACGCCGAGATATTTTTTCGCCAGCGAGTCCATGTCGTGGCGCGTCGCCGTGGCGTTCCACACGTAGGACTCGAGCATCGAATCGTGCTTCAGCCCGTGCACCGCAATACCGTAATGGCTGAGCACGTTGATGTCGTACTTGGCGTGCTGGCCGAGCTTGGGTTTATCGGCATCTTCGAAGATGGGCTTGAGCGCGGCAAGCACCGCATCGCGCGGCAGTTGTGTCGGTGCGCCGGGATAGTCGTGGCCCAGCGGGATATAGCAGGCGGTGCCCACGTCCACCGCCAGGCTGACGCCGACGATCTCCGCGCGCATCGCGTCGATGCTGGTGGTTTCGGTATCGAAGGCGATCAGCTCGGCGCTGCGCAGTTTTTCCAGCCATGCGTCGAGGCGGTCAGGCGTGGTGACGAGCTCGTATTCGCCGGGTGCAAAGAGAGCCGCATCGACGGTTTCTACCGTGGAGACAACGCCGGCCGTTGCCTCGCTGGTACCGGTTGCCGCAGGAGACGGTCCAGTTCCGGTTCCCTGTTCAAGTAAATCAAGATCCTTCAGCGCCGCCTTGAAGCCATAGCGCGTATACAGCTCGCGCAGCTTTGCGGTATCGGCCTCGCGCTGCGCCAGATCGGTCGGCCCAACGTTGAGCGGCACGTCCAGCTTGATCGTGACCAGTTCGCGCGACAGCGGCAGCTGCGGCATCGCGGCGCGCAGGTTTTCGCCGATCTTGCCGCCGATCTTGTCCGAGTTAGCCATCACGCCGTCCAGCGTGTGGTATTCGGCCAGCCACTTCGCTGCGGTTTTCGGGCCGCACTTCGGCACGCCTGGCACGTTGTCAACGGTGTCACCGGTCAGCGCTAGAAAGTCGATGATCTGCTCCGGCCGCACGCCGAATTTTTCCATCACGCCGTCGATATCGGTGACGGTGTTGCTCATCGTGTTGACCAGGGTGACGTGCGAGCTGACGAGCTGCGCGAGATCCTTGTCACCGGTGGAAATCAGCACCTCGATGCCGAGCGCTTGTGCCTGTGTGGCCAGCGTGCCGATGACGTCGTCCGCTTCCACGCCCGGTTCGCGCAGAATCGGAAAGCCTAGCGCGCCCACGATCGCCAGCATCGGCTCGATCTGCGCTCGCAGGTCATCCGGCATCGGCGGGCGATTGGCCTTGTACTGGTCGTAGAGTTCGTCGCGGAAGGTGGGTCCGGCGGCATCGCTGACGAAAGCCAGATAGTCTGGCTTGGCCTTCAGCGTGGCGCGCAGCATGTTGACCACGCCAAACAGCGCACCGGTCGGCTCGCCGTGGTCGTTGGTCAGCGGCGGCAGCGCATGGAACGCGCGGTAGAGGTAGGACGAACCGTCGATAAGAATGAGTCTGGCCATGCGCCCATTCTCGCATGCGCGGGCGCAAAGGCCTCCTTCGCGATGCTTCACAGTCGCTCGGCAACGGCGCTGCTATTCTCTGACACCCGACCTGAGGTTGCCCCCATGAAATCAGCCGCCTTACTAGCTGCCGCAAGTTTTTTCTTCGTCTCAGGTCTTGTTGCCAGCAGCGTTGACGCGCAGTCGTCCGCCCCCCCGACTAACGCGCCGCCGCCGCCCGGTATGAACGACCCCGGCGTCAAGCAGCTGCCGCCGCCATCCAAGGTGCCCGACGCCACGGTCCAGAAATCGGCCGGTGGCCAGAATCTTCCCGCCATGCAGGACTCTGGAACCGCTAGCGAC
>CAIKJM010000062.1 GCA_903827735.1 uncultured Rhodanobacter sp.
CAGCGATAGCCGAATGTCGCCAAGCACGCTTGAACTGCACGTGCCGAAGGCGGCCGCGCTGGACGTCCATGTGGTCAGCGCAGCGGTCGTCGTTGACAGCCTGGACGGCGGCAGCATCCAGATCGACAGCGTCAGCGGCCGTGCGCGTATCAGTGCACGCACGCCCTCGCTCAAGGTAAACAGCGTCAGCGGAAATATCGAACTCAGCGGCCACGCCGACACGGCCGGGCTGCAGACGGTCAGCGGCGATATTCTCGCGCCCACGCTCGGCAATGAAGCGAAACTGGAAACTATATCCGGACATATCCAGGCCAGCGGCGGGCCTTGGAAAAAATTCACCTTGAGCACGGTCTCCGGCGATGTACAGCTATCCGGCGGCATCACGCCGGACGGCACTCTCGGCATCGACAGCATGAGCGGCGACGTGCTGCTACAGCTTCCATCGGCAGTCGTCGGCTCGCTACACGCAAGCAGCTTCAGCGGCGACCTGCGCAGCGACTTCGGCACAGCGGAAAAAGCCGAGCACGGGCCCGGCAGCAGCCTGGACGTGCGTCTGGGAGGAGGCGGCGGCAAGATCGATGTCGAAACATTTAGCGGCGATCTACGCATCCGCAGGCAGAACTGATCACCAGCCGCCTCGGCACGCCAGCCCAACTTTCTGCACCAACAAAAACGCCGTCGTAGAGGCGACGGCGTCCGTAAAAACATCAGATCGGCAATACCCTTTCGAAGGGACTAAAGGTCCTGATGATATTGCACATACGGCGTGCGCGACTGATCCGGTTCGGGACCCACCGGAGTATTTGCCGGCGTGCCGGAGGACCACAGATTTTGCGCGCCTACGCTGAGCTGACCGCGCCACGGCAGACGCCATGTGACGCCCAGATCGATGCTATTCCAGCGGCGATCGGGCGTAAGATTGCCGCCCGGAATGCCGACCTGCGGCTCCATCGTACGGCCGATCAACATACCGCTCAGCGAGCCGTGATCCACGCCAAAACTCAAGGCTTTCTGGTCCAGCGTATTCACGCCCAGCAGGTTACCGGGCAGCAGATGGATGCGGCCGACGCTGGCCCCAAGATCGATGCCGCTGGTCCCGCCCAGCGCCAAGCGGCCGCGCGCGTTAACTTGCGCGCTGCTGTCGAAGCTCGACAGGCCGTCCACGCCAGCTGCGGTGTTCGGCAAGATGCGCGGCAAGGTAGCACTGCCGTCCTGGGTGCTGTTGGCGCCAACGCTGAGGCCAAGGCTGTAACGACCGGCGTTGTAGGTCGCTCCGACTTCGCTGCCGACAATACGCGTCGGCTGGTTAACCCAGCTGCGCTGGCTGACCTCGGCGTTGGCCTGAAGATTCGGCGCCAGACCATACTGCAAACCCGTCGAATTGACGCTCGCGGCGTCAACCACATGAAACGATAGCAATGCGTTGTTACGCAGCGCATCGGCACTACTGGACTGATCAGCCTTCAGAGCTAGCCAGTGCCCATTGGGGCCCTGCCATACGGGAACCGATACCGCAGCACCCACCGGAGCCAGCTGCGCGGGCGGTTGCGATAGCAAATGCTCCGCCGTCGCGTCGTCACCGACCGCAGACTGCCCGGCCGCGGCGAGCGGCAGCAGAAGCATCAGCAGTGGCGAGTAGAGTCGGCGCATCGGCGTTTCTAAGCAACGTTTCCGGATAAGTGTCTTGGGGCGTCAGTATAACGCAACTTTACAAATAACTAACATGGTTGAAAAGGTGAAATGTCCCCAATCAGCTTAAGAAAAAGCGGATTCAGCCCCGTGAAGGACCGCTGAAAGTTATTAGTGTTCCCCGTGCGTCATCAGTGCTGGCTACCAGGCCAACATACGCGATATAAGCTTACACAAGAAAATAACTTATCGATACTGCGATTCACAAGCGCGGCCCGGAAACGATCACCTCGCATGAGCGTCACACCCACGACCCGCCAGCACCTGCCATTTCTCGTGGTGCGGGATCTTGCGTCCCTGCGTCATGCGGTCGAAAGGCTTTTCGAAGCGACGGACGCGGCCAGCGTGATGGAAATCTCCGAGCTGATGGTGCTCAGCCTCGGCATTCAGGGACGGCTTTTCTGGCGACCGAAGGACGATCAGACGGCGTCGGAGAGCCGGCTCGATCTGGCGGAGGACCCCCAGGCCGCCCGCGTTATGACGCTGGAATGGGACGGCACGCCCCTATTAGACGGCGTGAGGGATCAGCTCGCCTGGCTCGGTCGACTCGGCCATACGCGCCTGCGCCAGCTGGCTGAAACCAGCCGTCTATATGAGGCCATTTCGCGCCTGGCACTGGCCGAGCGACTGCAACGGGCGCTTTACGCGATTGCCGAGCAGGCCGGAGCCGAGCATGACATGCCGGAAATGATGCGGTCGCTGCACGCAATCGTCAGCAGCCTGATGTATGCCGAAAATTTTTACATCGTGTTACACGATGCCGCGAACGACACCATCCGCTTTCCCTACTATGTCGACACCGTCGATACCGACCCGCCACCGCCCGATCAGGACCTGCCGCTGCAGGAGATGCTGCACAGCCTGACTTGGAATCTGCTGCAGGAAGGCCGCCCGATGATGGGCTCGATCGAAGAACTGGAGCGACAGTTCGGCGAGCGCTTCGTGCTGGTCGGCCCCAGCTGCGAACATTGGCTGGGCGTTCCGCTGCTTCGCGCGGGGCGGGTCGTCGGCGGCATCGTGGTGCAGAGTTATCGCGCGGATACGCATTATTCGCGGCATGACCTGGAGCTGCTGAACTATGTGGCGCAACACGTACAGACAGCGCTGGAGCGGCGCGAAGCGCATCTGGAGCTGGGCCGGCGGATAACCGATCGCACCGCAGCGCTGCGCGAGGCCAATCGGGTGCTGCGTCAGCAAGTGCTGCAGCGCCAGCGCGGCGAGCGGCTGCAGGCCGCGCTGTTCCGCATTGCCGAA
>CAIKJM010000063.1 GCA_903827735.1 uncultured Rhodanobacter sp.
CAGGTCGCTGTCGTCGGCGTAACTCCAGATTTCCTGCCGCGGCCACGGCGCGCCCGGCAGCTTTAGCGAGATCATGCGCAGCGCATCGGTGTGGCGCGCGAGCAGGGTGACGGTCCATTGGCCCGGCCGCAGCTGCACGCGCAGGCGGCCGTCGTTTTCCAGCCGCGCGGGCAGATCACCCGCGAGCGCCGTGGCGACAAAACCAGCCGGCAGCGCGGGACCGAGCAGCTGCTCGCGCGCGCTGCCGGTCACGTTCAACTGCAGCCGGGTTTCCAGCGTGGCCGGCAAGCCGTCCTGCAAGCGTCGATAGACGCGCAGCGAAAGCGCGTCCGCAGCGCGCTGGGCGGAGGCGGCTTCGCCGAGGGTGAGCTGATCGCCCTGACGTTCGACGCGGCTTACCGAGGCTTCGTCGACGCTCAGCGTGATCAGACCGATCGCCGCGGGTACGCGCAGTCGCGGAGGACGCATCGTCCACGGCAGCGTGCCCTGCACTTTGTAATCGCCCGGGGTGACCCACAGCATCGGTTGGCCGTTGTGCGCCAGCACGGTCGCCGGCTGATTGTTGACGATGACCTGCTGCGGCCAGTTTTTGGCGTCGCCCGGTAAGGCGACCCAGCTGGGCGCATCTACGTGTACATCGAGACTGAAGCGTCCGCCATCCTTGCGGGCGTCCAGCGTCAGTCGGCCAGGCCACGCGCACTGATAGCTCTCGGTATCCGGCATCTGGTTGGCGAGAAAGGGGCAGTCGTGCCGCGGCACGCCGTGCAGCACCCAGCCCTGCCAATCGCGCAGCGGTGGTGGAATATCCTGCGCCGGCGTCGGTTGTGCCGTCAGCCAGCCAAACAGCAGGCAAAAGCCCAGCAACGCCAACGATCGACGATTCATTCTCGCTCTCCCCATGCCATCTCCCCTTATGTCTGCGTTCCGTGGTCGATACCTGCAGCCGCCACAGTGTAGGCGGAACACGGCTGCTATACAGCGGCGCCTGCATCCTGCTCCGGCGCCATCACGTATCTAGAGTCTCTTGAAGCGCTCGGTGCCGCTGTCGTTTCGAGAACATGTTCGCCGCGCCGCGCGGACAGAAATTGAAGGAACCCCATGTCGTCCAAAAACAACATCACCTCCCCGCGAACGCGCCGACCCGGTCTGCTGGCAGCGATTGCGCTGGCGCTCGGCGCCGGACTGCTGGCCGGCTGCCAGGCGACCTTCTTCGCCGGGCTCAACGCGACCAGCCGGCACGGCGACGTGGTCATCGACCACGACGTGAAATTCGATCCGGAACATGGCCTGGCCATGGATATCTACCGCCTGCCGCATACCGAGCACGCGCCGGTGGTGGTCTATTTCTACGGCGGCAGCTGGAAATCCGGCAAGCGCCAGTGGTATCGCTTCGTCGGCGAGGCGCTGGCCAAACGCGGCATGGTGGTGATGATTCCGGACTACCGGCTGTGGCCGAAAGTGAAACTGGACGGCTTCATGCAGGATGGCGCCCGCACCGTGGCATGGACGCATGCGCACGCCGGCGAATACGGCGGCGACAGCAACGAGCTGTTCGTGATGGGTCACTCCGCCGGCGCGCACATCGCCGCCTTGTTGGCCACCGACGATGAGTGGCTGGCCGCCGACGGCATGCACGCGAAGCAGCTGGCGGGCTTTATCGGCCTGGCTGGACCGTACGATTTCCTGCCGCTGAAGGATCCGGATTTCGTCGACATGTTCGGCCCCACGCACGAAGCGCAGCTGCGCTCGCAGCCGGTGCATTTCGTCAACGGCGACGAGCCGCCGATGCTGCTGTTGCAGGGCACGACCGACAAGATTGTGTGGCCGCGCAATACGCTTTCGCTGGCGGCGGCGATGCGCCGCGAGCACGAGCCGGTAGAGGTAAAACTCTATCCGGACATTGGCCACTTCGCGCTGCTGTTTTCGCTGTCCGAGCAGTTCCGCGGCAAGGCACCGGCGCTGAACGACACGGTGAACTTCATCCAAGCGCAGGTGACGCAGCGGCGTCAGGCGGCAGCACCGACGGCACCCTAAAACGGAACGTCTCCATAAAAAAACGCCGGGCGTTGAAGCCCGGCGTTCTTGTTTGCGGCGGCCGGTCTCAGCCGAACATCCGAGCGATTAGCGCAGGATGGATGCCGGATCCTGTTTGGCCTTGAGCGCGCTGCAGAGCTGGATCGATTCACTGGTCTGCGCCAAGCCGCGGTCGATGCCCGCCGCATCGTTCAGACGCGGCTTGAAGAAGGCCTGCAGACGATCCACCTCGGCGGTGGAACAGCCGCCGCCAGCTGCAAAGCGTGGCAGGGCACCACCGGCGAAGCTGCCCGTACGCGCCAGAATCTGCGGGTAGTGCGCAGTAAACCACGACCACAGCGCGTCACGCTGTGCCTGCGTATCGCGACCACCACGCACCAGCGACGCCATCTCGCCGACCTTGACCGGCTTGGTCAGGGCAAAGTCGCGCACTTCGTTGGTGAGCGCGGGGTCTTCGACGCTGGCCAGACCGGCCAGCATGCTGTTGCGCAGCGCGGCGTCGCTGGTCTGCGGCAGTTCGCCGATCAGCGCGTCGACCACCGGCTTGCCCTTTTCCTGCACCGCTACGCCCAGCGCGTCACCAAGCAGATCGGGGTCGGCCGCGGAGAGATTCAGACGTCCATTCGGCTGACGCTTGAGCGCGGCCTCGCCCTGCTTCAGCAGCTCGGCGCGCACTTCGGGCAGCTTGTACTGCAGGCCCAGCGCGCCGGCCAGGGCGCTGCGCAGCAGCGCATCGTCACCGGGCTCGCCGTCCTTGCGCTGGTAGCCGAGCTGCTGCAGGCGCGGCAGGTAGGCGTCCTTCACCCAGGCGGCGAGCTTGCTGCGCTGGGCGTCGGTGCTGGCTTCGTTGCGGTAAATCCATTCGACCTGGTCGAGCGGCGCGGTGGCTACTACCAGAATCTTCGAGGAGGTCAGCGGCTTCAGCGCGGCCAGTGCGTCGCCGGCGTCGATGTCGCCATGCCGGAAGCTGGCGTCGATGGCGTCGGCATAGGCCAGCTGCTCAGCGTCGCTGAGCTGGCCGACATGGGCAGTCAGATCACTCAGCTCCTGCTTGCCCAGGCTGAAGCGGTAGTAGCCGCTGGCATTGGCGTTGGGCATGATCCAGGTCGGCTGGCTGGCGCCGGGCAGCACCATGCTGCCGCCGGCCTTGGCGAGCACGTCGCAGCTCACCTTGCTGCCATCGGCAGTACCGTAGCGCACGCACACGGGAATGCCCCACACGCGCTTGCTGTCGCCCATGCTGCCGACCGGCAGGAAGCGGCTCTGGCTGAGTTTCAGCACGGTCCTGCCGCCCTGCTGCTCCAGCGACGTCTGCACATACGGCACGCCGGACTGGTCAAGAAAGCTGTTGAAGGCCTGCTTGAAATCGTTGCCCTTGCCGGCCGCCGTGGCGATCGAGGACACCAGATCATCGGCCACCGCGTTGCCGAAATTGTGCTTCTGGATATACGCCTGCATGCCCTTCTGAAAGGTCTTTTCGCCGACGTAGTTTTCGAACATGCCGATGACGCTGGCGCCTTTCTGATAGGTGATGCCGTCGAAGGCAGTTTCGATGTCGCCATTGCCGGTGATCGGCTGGCGGATCTTGCGCGCGCTGACCAGGCTGTCGTTGGCCATGGCGCCCTGCGCGCCGGTGACGCGGTCGAGATCGGCGCGGTATTCAGGATGCACCTGCTCGGTCACCTTCTGCTGCATCCAGGTAGCAAACGCTTCGTTGAGCCAGATGTCGTTCCACCATTCCAGCGTCACCGTATCGCCAGTCCACTGGTGCGCCAGCTCGTGCGCGGTGACGTTGAAGGAGCCGCGCACGTTGCGCGCCGGCGAGTCCTTGTCGAGCAGCAGCAGCCAGTCGCGGAACGTCACCAGACCGGCGTTCTCCATCGCGCCAGCGGCAAAGTCCGGCGCGGCGAGCACGTCGAGTTTGTCCCACGGGTATCCGAAGCCGTAATAGTTTTCCAGCGCGTGGATGATGCTCGGCGTCTCGCCCAGCACGTGCTGCATGCGGTGCGCCTCGCCATCGGAGGCGATGCCGCGCAGGGGCAGAGGCGTGGTGCGGTAGGCATCCGGCGAAATGTCCGGCGCGCTGGCGATGCTCCATGGGCCGACGCCGAAGGCAACGAGATAGGTCGGCAGCGGCAGCGTCGGCGCGAAGTCGAGCGTTTTCCAACCCGATTCTGCCTTGGTTTCCTTCACCTGCTGGGTGTTGGCAACCGCGGTGTCCTTGTCGGGAATCGTGAGGCTGATGGTGAACGGCGTCTTGAAGCCCGGCTCATCAAAACTCGGGAAGGCGAAGCGCGCGCTAATCGGCTCCATCTGCGTCATCGCATACGGCTGGCCCTTGGCCGATACCTTGTACAGGCCCTGCAGCTGCGCATTAAGCGGCGCCGTGTATTCAAACGCCAGCGTCAGCGTCTGCGGCTTCAGCGTGCTGCCGAAATCCACGCTAGCCACGCCGGCCTTCGCATCGGCCACGGTGTAGGTGCCGGCATGCGCGGTGCCCGCCGCGTCAGTGATGGTGACCTTGGATACCTTCAGCTCGGCGCCGTCCAGCCACAGGTGATCGGAGGCCTTGGAGAGCTTGACGGTGATTTTGGTGGTACCGGAAAAATCCTCTTGCGCCGGATCGACCTTGAACGACAGCGCATACGACTGCGGCACGGCCCATTGCGGCAA
Organism: uncultured Rhodanobacter sp.; assembly: GCA_903827735.1. Classification (GTDB taxonomy): domain Bacteria; phylum Pseudomonadota; class Gammaproteobacteria; order Xanthomonadales; family Rhodanobacteraceae; genus Rhodanobacter. Next base: position 4,708 of record CAIKJM010000063.1, read on the forward strand.
GCGGCCCTGCGGCACCTGATCGGTCGTGGCAGCAAACGCGGCGGCACAGCAGCTGGCCAGGGCCGTGAGCAGAAGAGGACGAACGAAACGACGCATGGAAGACCCCGATACCGAAAGAGTGAACGCCAACGCTAAGCGGCGCATGACTTCCGACACAGTGCCAGAAGGCATGCCCAGGCAGACGCGCGCGCACGAAAAACCCCGGCCATGGCGGACCGGGGTCGTCTGTATTGCTTGGCTAAATGGGCGTTGCCGCGGCGAATCAGCCGGCGACGTCAGCCTGCTCCAGCGCCACGGCCACCGCGTGGATCACCGCCGCGATGCGCGCGGTGCTCTGGATCGGCTGCGCCGACAGGCCGTGCTTGCGCAGAGTCTTTTCGTGCGACTCCAGGCACATGCCGCAGCCGTTGACGGCCGACACGGCCAGCGAGGCCAGCTCGAAGTCGATCTTGTCGCCGCCAGGATTGGCCATTGCATTCATGCGCAGGTTCGCGCGCAGCGTGCCGTATTCGGCATCGCCGACCAGGTGGATGAAGCGGTAGTAGATGTTGTTCATGCCCATGATGGACGCAGCAACGCGCGCGCCTTTGAGCTCGTCTTCACTAGCGTGCTGCGCGGCCAGTTCGTTGATGGCCGCAGTCAGCGGCTTGTAGCGCGACGCTATTGCCGAAGCCAGGGCGATCACCACGATCTGTTTCTGGGTCAGGCCGGGCGCGCCGCCCTCGGTCAGCACCGACTCAAGATTGAGGCGCAGGTCCTTGGCATAGTCGGGCAACTGGCTTTTCAGATCGGCAAGACTCATGGAACACCTCGGTAAAATTTCGGGAGTAGACAAAAATTCGGGGCGAAAAAAACCGGCGGCGAAGCGAACCTCGCCGCCGGAGGTGTAACCCGCGCGTCAGCGGGGGAGCGACAAACTCTGACGCACGGGGTGTTGCGACCCGTCGACAGTCGACATGAGCCGGCTATCAGGCAACCTGCAGGGTCTCTTCACCCTTGCTCCAGTTGCACGGGCACAGCTCGTCGGTCTGCAGGGCGTCCAGCACGCGCAGCACTTCCTGCGGGTTGCGGCCGACCGAGCCGTCGGTGACGTAGACGAAGCGAATGATGCCGTCCGGATCGACCAGGAAGGTCGCGCGCTGCGCCACGCCGTCGTCGCCCAGGATGCCCAGGGCCGAGGTCAGCTCTTTCTTGATGTCGGCCAGCATCGGGAACGGCAGGTCGCGCAGATCCTTGTGATCTTTACGCCAGGCCAGATGCACGAACTCGCTGTCCGTGCTGGCGGCCAGAACCTGGCAGTCGCGGTCGGCAAACTGGCTGTTCAGGTCGCCGAAGCCCTTGATTTCGGTGGGGCAGACGAAGGTGAAGTCCTTCGGATAGAAGAACACCAGCAGCCACTTGCCCTTGTAGGTGCCATTGTCGATCGGAGCGAACGCCTTCTCGACACTTTCGGTGGAAACGGTCGCGAGGAGGTTGAACTGCGGAAACTTGTCGCCGATGGTCAGCATGGTCTTTCTCCAATGGTGGGGTGTGGCGGATTGACGCTCTGCAAAACGGTTGGTTGTTTTTTGAGCAGCCAACTCGTCTACAGCGTGTCGCGATGCACCATCCTACGCAGCGGATCCACATTGTTCAAATTGATGGTTTACATCACAATCATAGGCAATGACTATCACGGTAATCGACCTCGCCCATGAATCTGCGTGACCTGCACTATCTCGTGGCTCTGGCCGAACACCGCCATTTCGGCCGCGCCGCCGAGGCCAGCTTCGTCAGCCAGCCCACCCTATCGACCCAGATAAAAAAGCTCGAAGAAGAGCTCGGCGTGACCCTGGTCGAGCGCATGCCGCGCAAGGTGCTGCTCACCGAAACCGGTAGGGAAATCGCGAGGCGCGCGCGGGTGGTACTGGCCGAGGTCGACGAGATCAAGGCCACCGCCCAGCGCACCCGCGATCCGGAAGCCGGCACCCTGCGGCTGGGCATCTTCCCCACCCTCGGTCCCTACCTTCTGCCCCACGTGATACCGCTGCTGCGCCAGCGTTTTCCGCGGCTGGAGCTGCTGCTGACGGAGGGCAAGACCGAAAACATCATCCACATGCTGCGCGACGGTTCGCTCGACGCCGGCATCCTTGCCCTGCCACTGCACGAGGATTCCCTGCATACGGAGTTCCTGTTTGAAGAGCCCTTCGTGCTGGCCGTGCCGAACAACCATGCGCTGGTGAAACAGAAAGGTCGGCTCAAGCTGTCCGACCTGGCCGCCGAACGGCTGCTGCTGCTCGAAGACGGCCACTGCTTGCGCGATCAGGCGCTGGAAGTGTGTCAGCTCGCCGGTGCGGGCGAAAAAACCGGCTTCCGCGCGACCAGCCTGGAAACCTTGCGCCAGATGGTGGCCGCCAACGTGGGCATCACCTTGCTGCCCACGCTGGCGACCAAACCGCCGATGGCGCGCACCGACAACGTGCACCTGATCGAATTCGCCGGCCATCCGCCGAGCCGGCGTATCGCCATGGTGTGGCGCAAGAGTGCGTCGATGACCGGCTTTCTCACGCGCCTGGCCAAGGTGTTCCAGGAGCTGCCGGCCGATCTTTTCGTACCGGGGATCGAAGCCGCCAGACGGGCGAAGCAGGCCAAGGGCTGATTTCGCCGGGCAGTGGCGATCGATAAAACTGGTTGATAAACGTGTCGCGTTTCACCGCATCCTCCGACCCACCCACACCGGCATAGCCCGTCATGCGTCGACTACTGATCGCCCTGCTGGTGCTGCTGGTCGGCTGGGGCGCCCTGTCGCACTGGCGTCATCGCGCGGTCGTGCCGCCGGCCGGCGTGCTGGCGCCGGATAATCCGCAGCAGGATAACTTTGGCGCCGATGCGCCGGTGCTACAGAAGGGCGATGTGACTCTGACCACGCGTGCGCATTTCGTGGTGACCGCGCGCGTGCTTTCCCGCGAAGACTATTCGTGGGGCGCCGATGCCAAGCTGATCCCCGAAGACCTCGCGCTGGGCTGGGGCCGCATGTCGGACAGCGCCGTGCTGGCGAACATCAAGATCACCCAGTCTGATCGTTTTTATTACTGGCGAGTCGAGCAGTTTCCGATTCCCCGCCGCGAGATCGAAACCTCCAGCGCCAACATGCACATGATCCCGGCCGACGCCGGCGTCAAATACGAGCTCGAACACGTGCGCGTCGGCCAGGTGGTGCACTTCGAAGGTTTCCTGGTCGACGCCAGCCGTCCGGACGGCTGGCGCTGGAAAACCTCGATGACGCGAGACGATGTGGGCGCTGGTGCGTGCGAGCTGGTGTATGTGGAACAGTTCGCTGTCGTGAAGCCTTAGCGTCCATCCGGCGGCGATGGCGGGGCTCGATTCGCTCAACGTCAGTAGTGAACCAGACTGTGCAGAGGCGAATCGTGCGGCCAGCGGCTTCGTCCATCGAGTGCATCGAGCTCGATCAGGACGCTGGCGCCTGCCACCTCGCCGCCAAGCCGCCCGACCAATGCATGCGCGGCGGCCAGCGTGCCGCCGGTCGCCAGCACATCATCGATTATCAGGACCCGTTCTCCGGGCTGAATCGCATCCTGGTGAATTTCGATGGTATCCGTACCATACTCCAGCGCATACTCTTCTTTATGTGTATTCCATGGTA
>CAIKJM010000064.1 GCA_903827735.1 uncultured Rhodanobacter sp.
AGCCATCGGCCGCGCCGCCGGAAACGGGGATGCCGTAAACCGTTCCCTGCATGATGTTCCAGCTGGCGTGCAGGCCCACGCACGCCCACAGCGAACGGGTCACGTGATACAGCAGGGCCAGCATCACGCCCGCCTCGATGGCAATGGCCGCCGAACTCCACAGCGTGGCGCCCGGATTGAAAATATGCGCGCCGCCGAAAAACAGCGCCGACACCGCGACCGCAATCCACGTGCCGCAACCTTCCTCGAGGATGCGAAACAGCACGCCGCGCATCACGATCTCCTCGCCAATGCCGGCACCCATGCCGGCCACCAGCAGCTGCGGCAGCCAGTTCACGTTCTGGTTGATGCCGATGACGTGGTATGCGCCGCACAGCCACAGTACGCCGACGACGATGCTGAAGAGTGCTGCGCCCGTCGCTAGGCCGGTGATGCCGAAAGTAGGTAGCGTTGCCATCGCGAATTCACGCATGCGCCGGCGTTCGATCAGTTTGACGAGCACCAGATAGGCGATCAATGCCGGCAGCAGTTGCAGGCTGAGTGTGACTAGCGCCAGCTTCAGCGGTGAGGCTGCTTTTGGCGCCCAGCCAAATAGTCCCAGCACGACGTGAATCATAAAGCCGACGGCAAACAGCATCGCGGCGAAGAAAACGACCCGTGCGACCGCAGAAAACACCAGCCAGCGCTGCCAGCTCGGCACATTGGGCGGCGTGGCAAAGGCGAGCGATGCGGTCTGCATGGCAATCTCCGGTGATGGTCGATGCGTCACACGACCTTTAATCGGTACCACTCGTTCCTGACGACTCGCAGTGAAAAATGAGCTGGCGCGCTTCATCGACGTGCGCCGACGTGGCGGCTTAAACGCAGCGCCTAAGCCACCACCGCCGCGGCATGCTCGCGCGTATTGGCAAAGCGCACCTGCGGCCAGCGCTCCTGCGCCAGCTGCAGGTTGACCCGCGTCGGTGCGATATAGACCAGCTCACCCGCGCCGTCGACAGCGAGGTTCATCGCGTTCTTTTCGCGGAATTCGGCCATCACCTTTTCGTCGTCGCAGTGCACCCAGCGCGCGGTCGTGACGGTGACGGGCTCGAAGCTGGCGTCGACGTTGTATTCGTCCTTTAGGCGATACGCGACCACGTCGAACTGCAGCACGCCGACCGCGCCCAGGATCAGGTCGTTACTCATCACCGGCCGGAAAAACTGCGTGGCGCCTTCCTCGCTGAGCTGGGCCAGGCCCTTCTGCAGTGCCTTCATCTTCAGCGGATCGCGCAGGCGCGCGCGGCGGAAAAGTTCGGGCGCAAAATTCGGGATACCGGTGAAGTTGACCGATTCGCCTTCAGTAAACGTGTCGCCGATGGTGATGGTGCCGTGGTTGTGCAGGCCGATCACGTCGCCAGGGTAGGCGGTTTCGACGATCTCGCGGTCGCTGGCCATAAAGGTAAGCGCGTTGGCGATGCGCACCTCTTTGTTGGTCCGCGTCTGCACCATTTTCATGCCGGCGGTATACGTGCCCGAGCACACGCGCATAAACGCTACACGGTCGCGATGCGCCGGATCCATATTTGCCTGAATCTTGAAGACGAAGCCGCTGAGCTTTTCTTCCTCCGGTTCCACCTCACGCGTAAGTGTGGCGCGCGGCCGCGGCGAGGGCGCGTTTTCGACGAAGAAATCCAGCAGCAGCTGCACACCGAAGTTATTTACCGCTGAGCCAAAAAACACCGGCGTCTGCCGACCGGCGAGATATTCATCCATATCGAACGACGGCGCGGCGCCTTGCACCAGTTCAAGCTCCTCGCGCAGCTCACGCATGGCCTCGTCGCCGATCTTTTCCAGCAGGCCGGGCGCGTCGAGACCCTTGAAGATGGTCGAGTCCTGGCGGGTAAAATTCTTGCCCGGCTCGAACACGTGCACTTCGTCCAGCAGCAGGTGATATACGCCCTTCAGCCGCTTGCCCATGCCGATCGGCCAGGTCAGCGGCGCGCACGCGATCCCCAGCACCGACTCCACTTCGTCCAGCAGCTCGATCGGCGAGCGGCCCTCGCGGTCGAGCTTGTTGATGAAGGTCATGATCGGCGTGTCGCGCAGGCGGCACACCTCCATCAGCTTGATAGTGCGTTCTTCCACGCCCTTGGCGCAATCGATCACCATCAGCGCCGAATCCACGGCGGTCAGCACGCGATAGGTGTCTTCGGAAAAGTCCGCATGGCCCGGCGTGTCGAGCAGGTTGACGATCTTGCCCTCGTACGGAAACTGCATCACCGACGAGGTCACCGAAATGCCGCGCTCTTTTTCCAGCGCCATCCAGTCGGACGTGGCGTGGCGAGCGGCCTTGCGGCCCTTCACCGAGCCGGCCATCTGAATCGCGCCGCCGAACAGCAGCAGCTTTTCCGTCAACGTGGTCTTGCCCGCGTCAGGATGGCTGACAATGGCAAACGTGCGGCGGCGGCGGGTTTCTTGGAGATGCGAGGACATGCGGGCAGGTCGGCTGGAGCGTCAACCCGCAATGATACCGCGGATCGTCCCGACAGCCCTCGTGTCGTAGGTTGGCGGTGAGCGCAGCGAACCCCAACAAGCCAGCCGGCCCG
>CAIKJM010000065.1 GCA_903827735.1 uncultured Rhodanobacter sp.
CCAGTGAGCCGTTTGATTCCGCATGGGCTGCTGACCTCGCGCAGATGCTGCGCCGTGACGTGAAGCGTGTGGTATCGAGCCCAATCGACATCAACCGCTATCTGCAGGAATTTTATGGCGTCCAGCGCTCGATCCAGCTGGCGCACGATGCCAAGGGCACCAGCCAGACGTCATCGGCGATCCTCAACTTCGAGCAGCTGGTCGAGCTGGGAAAAACCGGCGAAGTGGGCGCCGACGATCGTCATGTCGTGCATATCGTCGACTGGCTGTTGCAGTACGCGTTCGAACAGCGCGCCTCGGATATCCATCTGGAGCCACGGCGCGAAGTCGGCATGATCCGCTTTCGCATCGACGGGCGCATGCATAAGGTCTTTGAGCTGCCGTCGCCGGTGATGACAGCCGTGACAGCCCGCATCAAGATCCTGGCGCGCATGGACGTGGCCGAAAAGCGCCGGCCACAGGACGGGCGCATCAAGACGCGCTCGGCGTCCGGTCGCGAGGTCGAGCTGCGTATCTCCAATATGCCGACGGCGTTCGGCGAAAAGGTGGTGATGCGTATCTTCGACCCGGATCTGGTCGTCAAGGATTTCGCTCAGCTCGGTTTTTCGCCGAGCGAGGGCGTGCTCTGGCGCAGCATGGTCGAGCGACCGCACGGCATTGTGCTGGTTACCGGCCCTACCGGATCGGGTAAAACCACTACGCTGTACTCAACCCTGCGGCATCTGGCGACGCCCGAGCTCAACGTCTGCACGGTGGAAGACCCGATCGAAATGGTCTCGCCGGAATTCAATCAGATGCAGGTGCACGCTGCGATCGATCTGGACTTCGCTGCCGGCGTGCGCACCCTGCTGCGGCAGGACCCGGACATCATCATGGTCGGCGAAATTCGCGATCTTGAGACGGCGCAAATGGCGGTGCAGGCGTCTTTGACCGGTCACTTGGTGCTGTCGACCCTGCATACCAACGATTCGCCAAGCGCGGTGACGCGACTGCTGGATCTGGGCGTGCCGCACTACCTGATCCAGTCCACCTTGACCGGCGTGGTGGCCCAGCGTCTGGTCCGCACGCTGTGCCCGCACTGCAAGCAGCCCACGACCCAGGACCCACAGGCCTGGAATGTGCTCACGCATGGCTGGGATATTCCGGTTCCGGAAAAAGTGTTTGAGCCGCTAGGATGTCTGGAGTGTCGCAATACAGGGTTCTTGGGACGGACAGGTATTTACGAAATGATGCGGCTCTCGGCCAGGTTGCGCAGCCTTATTTCATCGGAACTGGATTTGGGTAACTTCGGCAAGGCTGCGCTGCTGGAAGGCATGCGGCCACTGCGAATTTCTGCGGCTGATCAGGTGGCGGCGGGCGTTACCACCGTACAGGAAATTCTCTCGGTCCTGCCTCCGGTGGAAACTTTTGACGACACCATTCCCGAAGAAGTTCAGCCGTAAAGACGTCCACATTTTTTTTGACCTCGCACTGCATGAAGCCTGTACTAATTATTCAAACTGGCCGGGCGCCAGACCCAATTCGTGGCCGCCACGGCGATTTTCCGCATTGGTTTCGGATTAGCACGGGGCTAGCCTCCCACCAGCTGCAAACGGTGAATGTGAGCGCCGGTGAATTGTTGCCCGCACCAAGGGACGTGGCAGGCGCGATCATTACGGGATCGGCCGCCATGGTCACCGAGCGAGCCGAGTGGAGCGAGCGCACGGCCGGCTGGATCCGTCATGCCATGGACTCGGAGGTACCGCTGTTCGGCGTCTGCTACGGCCATCAGCTGATGGCGCATGCCCTGGGCGGTCGGGTGGACTATCTGCCCGGAGGACGCGAGATCGGCACGCAGCCGATCGAGCTTCTCCATGAAGCGAGGCACGACCCACTAACCTCGAAACTTCCAGCGAGTTTTCGCGCGCATACAACCCACGAGCAAAGCGTCATCGAACCGCCGAGGGGCGCCACCGTGTTGGCCCGATCCGAGCGTGATCCGCACCAGCTGCTGCGGTACGGCCCCAAAGCAATCAGCACGCAATTCCACCCCGAATTCAATTCGGAGGTCATGCGCGATTATGTGAGGCGAAAGCACAGCGATATGCGGCGAGAAGGTTTTGACCCGAGGAGCGTCTTTCGGGCCGTCGCTGCCACTCCGGTGGCCCGCCAGTTACTCCGCCGTTTTTCGCTTTTGCACGGCTGGAACCAAAAAAACGAATGATTTGCCGCATCGATCACCCGCGCAATCTTCGAGCGATCGAATCACGCGCGAACAGAGCAAACACCACGCCGAACATGAAACCGCCGATGTGCGCCCACCAAACATAGGCGCCGTAGCTCGGCCCGATGTAGCTAAAGAGAAGCTGCAGGAGCGCCCATAGGCCAATCAGCAAAAACGCCGGGACACGGACAAATTCTAGATATAGGCCCAGCGGCAAGACCAGCCCGAGTTTTGCGCGGGGAAACAGTGCAACGTAGGTTCCCACCACAGCCGACACCGCACCGCTGCAGCCGATAATAGGTAAACGCACGCCTGCAAGCGATAGGGCGCCAATCAGGTTGGCGACCATGCCGCCCAACACGAACAGCAGCAAAAACCTCAACGATCCCAGCGCCCGCTCCCCGGGCAAACCGAAGATCGCCAAAAAGAGCATGTTGCTCAGCAAATGCAGCCAGGTGACGTGGATAAACAGCGCCGTAAACAATCGCAGCAGCGCCGGATCCGCCAATTGCGGAAGCAGGGGTTCGTGCGAATTGAAGATGTTTGCCGGCACCGTGCCCCATTCCAAGAGCAGGAGCCCACGTTGGGGTTCTGGCGTGAGCGCCAGCATTAGAAAGCAGACGACGCACAGGCTTACCACCAGCAAGGTCGCCCAATGCCAGCGGGGGCGGCGGCGTGTTTCAACGTGGATAAACACATTCAGTCCTTCGGCGCCAAAGCGAAATGGCCTGGCCCGACCATCATAAGTCCCTGAAGACATGGCGTCAGCGCGATGCTTCTCGCACCGTCGGTCGCTGACGTTTTTCGGTGAGGCCAAACTACGCCGATCAATCGATTGCTGGGTATGCCGTGCGTAACGGCCTTGTCGGCGACCTACAGCAACCCGCGGGCACGGCGCCAAAAACAAAACCCCCACCGAGTCCGGTGAGGGTTTTGAGGTATAAGGCCCCTGGCGGTGACCTACTCTTGCATGGCAAAGCCACACTACCATCGGCGCATGCGCGTTTCACTTCTGAGTTCGGGATGGGATCAGGTGGTACCACGCCGCTATGGCCGCCAGGGAAGGGGTTGAAGCAGCGCATGACGCGCCGGCTTCAATCTGGGTCGAGCCCTTTTGAAGAGTCCGCCAAGGATGGCGGGCTTTGCTCTTCGCGAAAAGGACTCGCGTCAAATAGAGGTGTAAACGAGTGACAAGCGTCGAGGTGAAATCGGACGAGACAAGCTTCAAGGAACGAACTGAAGCGTCTTGGGGTTATATGGCCAAGCCTCACGGCTCATTAGTATCAGTTAGCTCCATGCATTGCTGCACTTCCACACCTGACCTATCAACCACCTAGTCTTGATGGTGCCTTAAGGAGAGTCAAGCTCTCGGGAGATCTCATCTTGGGGCGTGCTTCCCGCTTAGATGCTTTCAGCGGTTATCACTTCCGTTCATAGCTACCGGGCAATGCCATTGGCATGACAACCCGAACACCAGCGGAACGTCCACTCCGGTCCTCTCGTACTAGGAGCAGCCCCCCTCAAATCTCCAACGCCCACGACAGATAGGGACCGAACTGTCTCACGACGTTCTGAACCCAGCTCGCGTATCACTTTAACGGGCGAACAGACCGACCCTTGGCACCTTCTTCAGCGCCAGGATGTGATGAGCCGACATCGAGGTAGCGAACCGCGCCGTCGCTATGGACGCTCGGGCGCGACTACTCTGTTATCCCCGGGGTAGCTTTTATCCATTAAGCTCCGTGCACAC
>CAIKJM010000066.1 GCA_903827735.1 uncultured Rhodanobacter sp.
AAAGCAACGAGAAGACGCTGCAACACAAGTGGCGTCGGGATCGTGGCGAGATGCCCTCACTGAGCCAATTTTTGAGAACGGCAAAGCGGGACCGTCGCTCACGGACATGACCAATGTGGAAGTGACGCCGGACATGGCGAACTTCTCCGGCAAGGTGCATGGCGGCAGCATCCTCAAGCTGCTCGATCAGGTTGCCTACGCCTGCGCCAGCCGCTATGCCGGTTGTTATGTCGTGACCTTGTCGGTCGATCAGGTGATGTTCCGTCAGGCGATCAATGTCGGCGAGATCGTGACGTTTCTCGCATCGGTCAACTACACCGGCCGCACGTCGATGGAGATCGGTATCAAGGTGGTCGCCGAGGACATTCGTAGCGAAGTCGTGCGGCACGCCAACAGCTGTTTCTTCACGATGGTCGCGGTGGGTGACGACGGCAAGCCGATCGCGGTGCCGCCGCTGCAACCTTCCACGCCGGACGAACTGCGCCGCTTCGAAGCCGCCCAGGCGCGCAAGCGACTGAGCCAGGAATTCGAGCAGCGCTATCGCTCGGTCAGTGCATTTTCATAAGCTGCCGAACTCGGTTTTGAGGTTACGCCGCTTCCAGGGACTCGCGGCGCATCAGTCGGCCACCACGATTGAAACGGATGGCACGGCGCAGCGCGGTATCAAGCTCGCGTCCCCGCCATCGACGATCAACGCCCATTCGGTAACAAAGCTCGAATCGCTGCGCCTGAGGAATCAGGCGGCATCGGCCTATGCGTCAGCGCGACTCCGGGGTCGATCGGTTGGAACTCCATCGTTCAGCAGCGTGGCTGATCGCGGGTGGGCAGTGGTGGACTGGCGGCCTGGCGGCCTGGCCATCCTCAGTTCGCGCGGCTTGAAAAGTTCGGACAAACACGGCCTTCAAGCCGGCTGCCTTTGTGTCGCCGACGCGCAAGGTTTTCAGATTCGATCGGGTCGAGACAGGAGCTAAGTCGGTGACCCGAAATAGCGTTCGGGCAGCGCCGGGCGTGCGGGCCGCAGGTTTCGACGAAGGCCGGCCAAAACTACCCGACAGGGTAGCGGTGCGGTGACGGCGCAAACGTAGACTCGGTGCAGTCACTCGCTGCGCGACCCAAGTCAGGTCGCCGCAGCGCGGATCAGACAGCGCCACACACCGCATCGCATTGCATGCATGAGGTGCGGGTGGGGACGCTGTCGCCGCCTGCGTCCTGCTCATCCCAGGCCTGGCGTCCAAACAACAATGAGTTGGAGGAGCAGGATGCTAGCGACGAAGCCCGTCGTCGACGGCCACGGCTGTCGACTGCCGACCGCGCAACGCCCCGGCGTCTGTGCCAACGCCCCCTTATCACCTTAGCCGCGCCGCACGTGCACAAACGATTCGGCGGCTGAGTGCTGCGCCGCATTACCACTCGCGAGCACTCCGCTTCGGCCTCCATCGCGCAGTAAGACGAGAAGATTCATGCGCAATCTGATCAAGATCGATAACGGCGGCGCGCTGAGCGACCTCTGCGTGATCGACGGCGACAGCGTCTACCGCAGCAACACGGTGACCGCGGCCTATGAGCTTTCGAAGTGCTTCTTCGACGGCTTGAAGAAAGTCTCGAAGACGAACTATGACTTTGAGGATCTGTGGTCGCTGCTGCACGGCATCGATCACATCGCTTATTCGACCACGTAGGGCGCCGAACACGCGCAGCGGCATCGCACAACAACCATAAGAAAGACTGGAGGAAGACAACATGTACGACTACAGCAAGGCGTTTCGTGTGGATGGCAAGGTCGCGCTGATCAGC
>CAIKJM010000067.1 GCA_903827735.1 uncultured Rhodanobacter sp.
CACCGGCAAACCGAACGTCGTGGCGACCGCGTTGTCGGCAAAGTCCAGCTGCCGCAGGCGATGATCGACGTGCGCGCTGCCCAGACCGCGAGCCAGACGCATCAGCAGATCGCCCTCCTCGTTCGAGGTCGCGGGGTGAACGAGAACGCCCAGTTCGCTGCCCGACTCTTTCTTCAAGGCTTCGCCGGCCGCCTTCAGTGCGTCTTCCCAGGTCGTGACCTGCCACTGGCCGTTGCGCTTCACTTCCGGTGCGCTGATGCGATCGGGGGCGTACATGCCCTGATAGCTGTAGCGATCGCGGTCGGACAGCCAGCACTCGTTGACCGCTTCGTTGTCACGCGGCACCGTGCGCAGCACGTCGCCGCGGCGCGTATGCAGCCACAGGTTGGAGCCCAGCGCGTCGTGATAGGCGATCGACGGCTTGGCGATCAGCTCCCAGGCGCGCGCCTGGAACTGATATGGCTTGTTGGTCAATGCGCCGACCGGACAAACGTCGATGATGTTGCCGGAAAGCTCGGTTTCCAGCGTCTTGCCGATATAGGTGCCGATCTGCAGATTTTCGCCGCGGCTCATGCCGCCGAGTTCGTAGGTACCGGCAATTTCGCTGGTGAAGCGCACGCAGCGCGTGCACTGGATGCAGCGGGTCATTTCGGTGGCGACCAGCGGGCCGAGATTCTCGTCGGTGATTGTGCGCTTGCGCTCGGTATAGCGCGACACGCTGCGGCCGTAGCCCAGCGCCACGTCCTGCAGCTCGCATTCGCCACCCTGATCGCAGATCGGGCAGTCCAGCGGATGGTTGATCAGCAGAAACTCCATCACGTCTTTCTGGAATTTCAGCGCCTTGTCCGAACGCGTGGTGACCTTCATGCCCTCGGCGACCGGCGTGGCGCAGGCCGGCTGCGGCTTGGGCATCATCTTGCCGCCCATCTCCACGTCAACCAGGCACATGCGGCAGTTGGCGGCGATCGGCAGCTTGCGGTGATAGCAGAAGCGCGGGATAGCCACGCCGATGGCGTCGGCTGCCTCGATGATCATCGCGCCCTTGCGGATCTGGGTCGGCTTGCCGTCGACCTCGATATTCAACAGATCGGGCGCAGCGTGGCTAACGGGTTGCGCGCTCATGCGGCCACTCCACGGCTAGCTTCGGCTATCTGGTCTTCAGTCATCGAACGACCGTGCTCCACGTAATATTCGAATTCATGCCAGAAACGGTTGAGGAAACCCTGCACCGGCCACGCGGCCGCCTCACCGAAGGCGCAGATGGTGTGGCCTTCGATCTGACCGGCGACCGCCTTGAGGCGATGCAGATCGTCCGGCACGCCCTTGCCCTCGACGATGCGCGACAGCACGCGGTACATCCAGCCGGTGCCCTCGCGGCATGGGGTGCACTGCCCGCAGGATTCGGCGAAGTAGAAGCGCGAAATGCGGTGGCAGACATTCACCATGCAAGCGGTATCGTCCATCACGATGACCGCGCCCGAACCCAGGCCGGAACCGGCCTTTTGCAGACAGTCGAAGTCCATCGTCATGTCCATCATGATCTCCGCCGGCAGCACCTTCATCGAGGCACCGCCGGGAATCACGGCCTTCAGCGTACGACCCGGCCGCAGACCGCCGGCCATGTCGAGCAGGTCCTTGAACGGGGTGCCCAGGGCGATTTCGAAGTTGCCCGGCTTGGCGACGTGGCCTGACACCGAGAACACCTTTGGACCGCCGTTGTTCGGCTTGCCGATGTTGAGAAACCAGTCCGCGCCGTTGCGCATGATCGCCGGGATCGAGGCGTAGGTTTCGGTGTTGTTGATCGTCGTCGGCTTGCCGTACAACCCGAAGTTGGCCGGGAACGGCGGCTTGAAGCGCGGTTGCCCTTTCTTGCCTTCGAGCGACTCCATCAGCGCGGTTTCTTCCCCGCAGATGTAGGCGCCGGCGCCGAGCGCGGCGTAAATGTCTACATCCACACCGCTGCCCAGAATGTCCTTGCCCAGCAGGCCGGCGGCATAGGCTTCTTTCAACGCCTCTTCGAAATGCTCGAACGGCTCGTGATGGAACTCGCCGCGCAGATAGTTGTACGCCACCGTGGAACCAGTGCAGTAGCAGCCGATGGCCAGACCTTCGATGACCGCATGTGGGTTGTAGCGCAGAATGTCGCGATCGTGCGAAGTGCCGGGCTCCGATTCATCGGAGTTGCACAGCATGTATTTCTGCATCGTACCTTTCGGCATGAACGACCATTTCAGACCGGTCGGAAAGCCGGCGCCACCGCGCCCGCGCAGCGCGCTCTTCTTGACCTCTTCGATCAGCGTCGCCGGATCGGGCTTTTCGGCGAGAATTTTCCGCCACGCCTTATAGCCGTCCATTTGCTCATAGCTGTCCATCGCCCACGGCTTGTCGAAATGCAGCGTGGTCAGGACAACCTGATGATCTTTCGGTGCGGGTCCGACTGCCATGATCTACTCCAACCCGTCCAGAATTTTGTCGAGCTGCTGGATATCTAGGTACTCGTGGTAATGCCCGTTGACGGTCATCGCCGGCGCGCGCACGCAGGCCGCGATGCACTCTTCTTCTTTCTTCAGATACACGCGGCCGTCGGCGGTGCTTTCGCCAAGCTTCACGCCGAGCTTCTTTTCGCAGTGGCGAACCAGATCGTCGGCACCGTTGAGCCAGCACGAGATGTTGGTGCAGATCGCCACGTTGTTGCGGCCGACCGGCTTGGTTTCCAGCATCGAGTAGAAGCTGGCCACCTCGTACGCCCAGACCGTGGGCAGATCGAGGTACTTGGCCACGGCGGCGATCAGATCGTCGCTGAGAAAGCCTTGGTTTTGCTCCTGCGCCGCGAACAGCGACTGGATCAGCGCCGAGCGCTTGCGGTCGGGCGGAAACTTGGCGACCCAGGCGTCGATGTGGTGACGCGTGTGCTCGCTGAGCACGACCAGCGGGTCGACGTTCTTGACCTGGTCAAAATGTCCGGTGACTTTCATAGATGCTTTCCTTCGGACTCAGCGGTCGACTTCGCCGAACACGAGATCGTAGGTGCCAATCATGGCCACCACGTCGGCGAGCATGTGGCCGCGCACGATGGTGTCCATGGACGAGAGATGGGCAAAACCCGGTGCGCGCAGATGCACGCGGAACGGCTTGTTGGCACCATCGGAAACCAGGTAGCAGCCGAACTCGCCCTTGGGCGCTTCCACGGCACAGTAGGTTTCGCCGGCCGGCACGCAGTAGCCTTCGGTGAACA
>CAIKJM010000068.1 GCA_903827735.1 uncultured Rhodanobacter sp.
CGCTGATCAAAAAAATCAAACGAACCTGATCGCACCCTCGCCGTGTATCACTGCTGGACAGAGGGTTTTTGCCTCGGCGCGTCCGGGCGCGCAAAACTTAAATAAATCCTGAAACGGGGGTCTTGAAAATGCGACGAAGGAAAATTATTTTTCTCCGCGCCGGCCACCCAGGCGGCACTGCAACCTCATCGTGAAGCTGCAGAATCCATATTGCTCCCAGGAGGATATGTCATGCGTACCAACCTCGATTTTGCTCCACTGTATCGTTCCAGCGTGGGTTTCGACCGCGTGTTTGCCCTGCTTGAAAATGCCTCGCGTGCGCAGGTTGCAGACAACTGGCCGCCGTTCGACACGGTCAAGCTCAATGATGACGCTTATCAGATCACCATGGCCGTCGCGGGCTTCGCCGAAAACGACCTCGATATCTCGATGCAGCCCAACCTGCTCATCGTCAGCGGCGAGCGTAAGGCGAACGACGAGAACATCGAATACCTGCATCGCGGCATTGCCAATCGGTCGTTCACCCGTCGCTTCGAACTGGCCGATCATGTGCATGTGACCCAGGCCCAGCTGATCAACGGCCTGCTCACGATCGATCTGAAGCGCGAAGTGCCCGAGGCGATGAAGCCCCGCAAAATTGCCATCGGCGCGACGCACGAGGTGAACCAGCCGAAGTTGGTGGAAAACCGCGCCGCATAAGATGGCAACCTGTCAAAGTCGGCCGAGCTCCAGCTCGGCAGTGGTTTGACAAGGAAATGGGCGGCTCGCTTTAGTGCGAGCCGCTTTTTTTGTGCGTTCGTTCAATAGAAGAGAACACCGCGCGCTAAGCCATGGCGGCAGCTGCCATGGCGTGGCTATTGCCACTATGCGCGGTCAGCGCTCGGCGCCAATCGCCGACTTTACGGCTAGCGAGAGGTCTACGCGGTTGTAAGGTTTGCGCAGTATCTGCAGGCCTTCATCCATGTCGTCGGTTTGAAAGCGCTGGGCGGTGTAGCCAGAGGTCAGCAGCACCGGGATGTGCTTGTAATTGGCCTTGATCTCGCGCGCGAGCTCGATGCCGCCCACTTCGCCCGGCATGATCACGTCAGTGAAGACCAGATCGATCGGTGCGCCCGAGTCGATCAAGGTCAATGCCTTGTTGCCACGGTCGGCTTCGAAAACCATATAGCCAAGTTCGCGTAGCATGCTGCTGGCGATTTCGCGCACGTCGTCGTCGTCTTCCACCACCAGAATAGTGCCGTGCCCCTTTACTTCGCGGGCCGGCGCACGGTCGTCGGCGCAGACGCTGGGTGCCTCGGCGTGGGGCAGGTGTATGGATACCGATGTACCTTCGCCGACCACGCTCTCGATCGTGACAAAGCCGCCAGACTGCTTGGCGAACCCGTATACCTGGCTGAGGCCAAGACCCGTGCCCTTGCCAACCTCTTTAGTCGTGAAAAAGGGCTCGAAGACTTTCGACACAACCTCGGCGCTCATACCCGTACCGGTATCGGCCACAGTGACGACCACGTAGTCGCCGGCGACGGTATTGTTCAGTGCAGCGGTTTTCGATCGCATCGTGCGCATGCCGGTAGAAACGGTGAGCGCGCCGCCTTGGGGCATGGCGTCGCGTGCGTTGATCGCCAGATTAAGAATTGCCGTTTCCAGCTGATGTGGGTCGGTGCGCGCGTGCAAAAGGGCAGGCGGAGCCTTGATCGTGACTGCGATCGTCTCGCCGATGGCGCGATCGAGCAGGTTCTCGAACGAGCTCAGCAGGGCTCCGATGTCGACCGACTCGGTGCGCAAATCCTGCCGGCGCGCGAACGCCAGCAGCTGCTGGTTGAGTTTGGCGCCGCGCTCCACGCCGTGCCGTGCCGTACTGAGGTAGCGGATGGTTTTGGCGTCGCCGCCCACGCGACTTTCTAGCAGATCGAGGCTGCCGGCGATCACCATCAGCAGATTGTTGAAGTCGTGCGCCACACCTCCGGTGAGTTGACCGATGGCCTCCATCTTCTGCGCCTGGCGCAGCTGCTCGTCAATCAGGCGCCGGTCGGTAACATCGGACACGACGCCGGCGATGCGCACAGGTCGGCCCTCGTCATAAAACGTCAGGCCCTTGATCTGCACCCAGCGCAGCGATCCGTCGTTGCGCCGGCGGATACGTTTTTCCAGGTCGATAAAGCCGCTGCCCATCGCCATGGCAAACGCATCGGCGACGGCGCGTCGGTCTTCGTCGACGAACAGCTGCGCTGCTGCCTGCGGCGTCCATTGGCCCAGGCCGATATCGCCGATAATCTGATCGAAGCGGGCCGACCGCGTGGTTTTGCCGGTGAGCAGGTCCATGTCCCAGTTGCCCATGTCGGCAGCATCCAGCGCGAGCCGCAGCTTGTCCTCGGTGCGGCGGCGCTCGTCAATTTCGTTCGCCAGCTGCTGGTTGGCGGCGGCCAGTTCATCGGTACGCTTGCGGCTGCGGGTGAGGTCGGTGATCACGCCGCAGAGCAAATCCGGCATGCCCGCTTCAATTGGCATGTCCGCGACTGACATATTGACCGGTACGTTCTGCCCGTCAGTGGTGACCAAGCTGATCTCGGCCGAACGTCCTGCAACCGAGCCGCGTTTCAGCAGCTGGTCGAATACAGGGCGGTCTGCCAGTGCGACGAAATCCTGCAAGTGCCGCCCCACCAGCGCCTCGCGGCGCACGCCGGTCAGCGTAGACAAGCGCTGGTTGCAATAGAGAACGGTGCCGTCCAGGCCCAGCGTGAAAGCGCATTCCTGCATTTGCTCGATCAGCAGGCGATAGGGGCGGTCGGCGTTTTCCAGCGTGTAGATCAGCTGGCCTTCGGGGCCACCGATGACTACTGCGTCTACTTCGCCGGTGCGGATCGCCTCGAGGGTTTCGTCGGCCTCGGTCAGCCGCGCCTCCAGGTCAGCGATGCGCAGCAGCGCTGCGACCAACTCTGCGTTGCTATCCGTGCCGCTCATTTCGATCGGTTATGCGCCGCGCCCACGGGCGCCAGGTTGAGGCCGGCCAACACGCGCTCTTTATCCGACAGGTCGCCGATGATGCGCCGCAGCGGCTCAGGAAGAATTTTCACCAGCGTTGGCGTGGCGATGATCTGCAGGTCGCGCGTGGCTTCAGGGTTTTCGTAGACGTCGATGATTTCCAGGTCATAACGTCCATGCAGATTTTCGTCACAGATCTTTTGCATGTTTTCGATAGCGCGTGCCGATCGGGGTGTGGAGCCGGTGACAAACAGGCAAAGCTTGTAGCGCCCGGGGTCAGGGATGGGCACGGCGGCGTCCGAGGTCATGATGTACTGGCCAGACGCGGTCGAATGTCCAGACCCACCAGCACCTTTTCTGTATTCGACAAATCGCCGATCACGCGCTTCAGCGGCGGCGGCAGCGTGCGCACGAGGGTAGGC
>CAIKJM010000069.1 GCA_903827735.1 uncultured Rhodanobacter sp.
AACGTCGCGTATGCGTACGGCTGTTTCTATGCCGCCGCCTGTGCCAGTGGCGCGACGCCCGGCTATTTCTTCGCGCCCAACGGCGACTACGACATCTACGATTACCGCAGCCCCGACGATACGCGCGAAAACGACGAGGCGCGCGCCGTGCTCAAGGGCAGTTTCGATATCGGCAGCATCAGCAACGAGGTCAGCCTGGGCACCAGCGCCTTCCGTCGTACGCTCGATCAGCGCCCGTATGTCTACAACTATGTCGGTACGGCCAATATCAGCGAGTTCACCCCGCCCTACTATCCGATGTCGCCCGCCGAGCCCGGTCCTTCCGCGCGCACGTTGACCAGCTGGCAGCATGCCGTCTTTGGGCTGGATCGCATTCACTTTGGCGAGCAGTGGCAGGTTCTTCTCGGCGGCCGCTTCGTGCATCTGGAAGAGCGCGCCTACGATCCGTACGGCGTGCTTCAGCGTGACACGCGCCTGAGCAAGGTGCTGCCGCAGGCCGCCGTGATGTGGCAGCCGACGGCGCCGTTGACGCTCTACGTGAGCTATAGCGAAAACCTTTCGCTCGGCGCACAGGCGCCGTACTGGACCTCCAACGGCAACGACGTGCTGCCGCCGCTGATGTCACGGCAGGTCGAAGCCGGCGCGAAGTACGCGTGGAGCGATGCGCTGGATCTCACCGCCGCGCTGTATCGCATCAGCCAGCCGTATCAATTCGCGCAACCCAGCAATACCGCGGCCGGCTTCACCTTCGTACAGGAAGGCATCGAGAAACACACCGGCCTGGAGCTCAACGCCGACGGCCGCCTTACCGACAATCTGCGCCTCACGGTCAGCCTCAATTTCATTCAGGCGCAAGCGTATGACACCGGCACGCCCGCGTACGAGGGCCATCAGGTCGTCAACGTGCCACGCGCGCGTTCGGCCGTCTATCTGGATTACCGCCTGCCGTTCGCCAACAACCTCAGCCTGCTCGGCGGCTGGCGCTACGCCAGCGCCAACCCCGCCACGCCCAACGGCCTGGTCAGCGTACCGGCGTATAACGTCTTCGACGCCGGCATGCGCTACACCACCACGCTGGGAGGCCACGCGCTGACCTGGCGATTGAATATCGACAACCTGTTCAACCATTTCTACTGGCGCGATACCGGCACCTCCGGCGGCGACAGTTTCCTGTTTCCGGGCGCGCCGCGGCTGGCGCGGCTTTCCGCAACGCTGGCGTTTTGAGCCGGCCATGATGGAACTACGCTGATGGAAATGTCCTGGATCGAACTGGTCGGCGCCCTGCTCAGCGCATGGGCGGTCTGGCTTACCGCGCAACGACGGCCGTGGTGCTGGCCGATCGGCCTGCTCTCTGTCGCGGTTTACGTGGGAATCTTCGTCGAGGCCAAGCTCTATTCCGACGCCCTGCTGCAGATCGCCTTCGCCATCTTGATCGTCTACGGCTGGTTGCGCTGGCTGCGCAATCTCAACGACGACGGTCGCGTGCAGGTGGCCCCACTGGCGACCGGAGAAGCGCTGGCGCATATCGCCATCGGTGTCGTGGGTTCGCTGCTGCTCGGCTTTGTCATGCATCGCTGGACAGACGCCGCGCTGCCTTGGATCGATTCGGCGCTGACCGCCTTCAGCCTCGTTGCACAGTGGTGGCAGGCGCGCCGTCATATCGCTGCCTGGTGGCTGTGGATCGTGGTGGACGTGATCTACGTGGGCGAATACGTCTACAAGCATCTGGTGATCACGTCGGTGCTGTATGCCGGCTTCATCGTGCTGGCGTTCATCGGCGTGCGCAGCTGGCAAAAGGCCGGTCAGGGCAACGCAGCGGATGCGAAGCCTGCCGTCGTCTGAGGTCGAAGCGTCCATCCTCAACAACGACGGGTGTGTCGCTCGTCGCCGATTCATAGTTGCAGCCTATCCTCCACGCAGCTCGTGTACGGGTAAGCTGAGGTCACGCTAGAACCACGTTCTGGCGTGACCTCAGCCGATACGGCAAGCATGGAGTCACAGCGATGTCGATGAGCCTGATTTCCGTCAACGTTTCGCAACCCGTGGAAGTACCGCACGGCGACACTTCGGTGATGACCGGCATTTTCAAGCGCCCCGTGGCCGGTGCTGTCGCGGTGCGCCGACTCAATCTCGATGGCGACGGCCAGGCGGACCTGGTCAACCACGGCGGCGAGAGCAAAGCGGTCTACGCGTACTCGCTGGATCATTACGACTACTGGCGCGAAGCCCTCGGCCGGGATGACCTGACGTACGGACAGTTCGGTGAAAACCTAACGGTGGCCGGACTCGACGAAGCGCAGCTTTGCGTCGGCGATCAGCTGCAGATCGGCGACGCGCTGTTCACCATCAGCCAGCCACGCGTGCCGTGCTTCAAGCTCGGCGTTCGTTTTGCGGACAGGCGCGTACCGAAGATGTTTGCACTGTCTCTGCGCACCGGCTTTTATCTGCGCGTATTGAACGAGGGAAAGGTTAAGGCCGGCGATACGGTGGGTGTTGTCGCGAGAGGTGCGGGTAGCTTGTCGATTCGATCGCTGTTCGATGCCTATCTGAAGCCCAACGATCGTGAGGCGCTGCGTTTGCTGGCGCGGGCGATCGAGGTCCCCGAACTGTCACCGGAATGGCGCGGGCATATCGGCGAGCGGTTGGCGCGACGACCGGACCTGGGCCGTTAATCGCTGGTCATTCATCTCCAATGACCCGATCATCTTCAACTGCAGACGAACGACGATGACAGGCATCGGACGATGCTTGTCATCGCAGCCATCTCGTCGATTACGCCGCCGCGCGCTGGCCTTCCACGCGTGCATGCAGCGCCTTCCAGTCGACCACCAGCTCGCAGCCGCGCGCCGACGCATTGCGCGACCATTCGCGCAGCACCTCCAGGCAGGCCTGGTCGACGTGCGACAAACGATCGAGCACCAGGGTCAGCCGCGTGTTGTTCGGCACCCGCTCCAGGGTGCGCGCCATGCTCGGCACCTTGAAAAACGTGGCCGAATCGTCCAGATGCAGCGACGCCTCACCGGGCGTGGCGTCGTTATGCAGGCCGATCTTCAGCCGTGACGACAGCAGTGCGGGACGAAACAGTGACAGGCCGAAGCCGATGATGACGCCGGCCAGCAGGTCGGTCCGACGATGCCTGTGATCAGACCGGCCGCCGGCGGCATGCCCGACGCAATGGCGATCCCCATGCACAGCGGCAGCGCCACCAGAAACACTACGACCGATCCCAGCAGGTCGCGGCTGAACAGGCCTTGGGAGAAATAGTTTTCATCGGAGCACCTCAGGCCGCCGTAGCGGCAAGCGACGTGAAGCGCGCCATCGACGAAGCCTTGGGCACCGGGCGACCGGAGACCGGCACATCGACAAACCGGCCCTCGGCGCCGTCGAAGGCGCGCAGCTCGGCATCAGGGATATCGAATATCCAGCCGTGGATATTCAAGCTGCCCCTGGCCATGCCAACCGCGACCGCAGGCAAGGTGCGCAGGTGCTCCAGCTGGGCGACAACGTTCTCTTCGGTGAGGCAACGCAGATAATCCTCGCCGTGCAGATGCGCGCACTTTTCCGCCGTGACGTGCTGCGCCACATCGGCATGCTTCAACCAGGATTGCACCGACGGCATACCGTCAAGCTTGCCGGGGTGCTGCAACGCCTTCATGGCGCCGCAGTCCGAATGCCCGCAGATCACGATGTGCTGCACCTTCAGCACCTTGACCGCGTACTCGACGGCGGCCACCACGCCGCTGACGTGCTGCGCATATGGCGGCACGATGTTGCCGATGTTGCGATACACGAACAGCTCGCCCGGCTGCGCCGAAAACATCATCTCGGGCATCACCCGCGAATCGGCACAGGTAATAAACATCGTGTGCGGACTCTGGCCATTCGCGAGGTGTTCGAACACCTCGCGCTGCTCGGGGAAAACCTCGCGACGAAAACGAGCGAAACCATCAATCATGCGTTCCATGGAATATCTCCGAAAATAGTGGGCCACACCGCGAAGGCGGCGAAGCAAAAACGGTTGCCCGTCAGCACCACGAGGCGCCTGCTTAGGCTAAAAAATAAGGGGATAGAACCGCGCATCCGGACAGATGCCGGCAGCCGTTCGCCTTAGGCGATAGGCGGGCGTAGCTCGGAATTGGCGTGCCACCGCAGCGGCATGGTGTGCGACGTGACGGGCGTAGACTTGCCAAACACAGCGTTTGGCATGATCAACCCGTCGGGAATATCCAGCGTGTCGTGCCCACCGTCATCTTGCGCCGATGCGCTGTCGTCCGACCCGGACGTATCCAGATCGCCGGCAGCGTTATCGATGGCCGCCGCCGGATGACCTGAAGTGAGACCCGCATGCGTCGCTGCCGCCGTGCTGAATAAGCCGGCGAACAGCAACAATGCGAGCAGCGCACGGAGCAATGGACGACGGTGGACGAAGGCCGAGAGCATGCATTCAACGTACGCAAATCAATGCGAGGTGACAAGTGTTGCATCGCAAAATAATGCTCCATCTTCAGCTTCGCGGCATCTGGACGTCCATTCGTCGCATGACACCGGGGTTTGCTTCGAAAGCAAAATAGCCTCCCCTATTCAGTTAGACGCTTACGGTGTCGACCGTCGCCTATACCCCGTCCTCTATGCTGCAGTTATGAAGTGGTTGCCGCGAGCTTCGTGCTGAACGCGATCAGCCGGAGATGCTTTCGGCCGATCGCACCGGGCGGTGAACAAGCAAACTGCGCAATATTTTCGGTTTTTTTGCTTCAACGCTTTTATTACGCCCAATAGGTGCAAAATAGTGCCCACGATGAACAGCCAGCGCCACGCCAAACGACTTTGTCTCGCCGCGATTCTGCTGGCGATATCCGGCGTTGCCAGCGCGCAAGACATCTATAAATGCTCGAAGGCTGGACAGGTTGTTTATACCGATCGACCATGCGCTGGCGGCAAGGGCGAATTACTTCATCAGGCCGACGACACGGAAATCATCGATCAGTACCTCGACCTCGGCCAGGACGACGCGGCCAAGCGCTATGCCGTGTCGCACAACATCACCTCGCTCTACAAGCAGCGTCTTGACGCGCGCAAGCAGCGGATGGAAGCAAAAGCGCAGCAGCAGGCCGAACAGGACGCGGCCGACCGCCTGCAGGAGCAGGCCGATCGGCGGCAAGCACAGATCGATGCCGCGACAGCGCGGGGCCGACTGCAGGGCGAGAACGACGCGCTGCGCCAGCAGAATGCCCTCTATCAGCAACAGCTGGCGCAGCCGGTCTACAACGACGCCGGTGCGTACTACAACGCCGCGCCCGGTTACTGGGGCGGATTCCCTCCTCACGATGGGCACCACCCGGGCGACGACAAGCCCCCTAGGCCGCCGGCTCCGCCCGTCTTTCACCCGTGCGTACCGGTTGCCGGCGGCACGGTGAAGTGCTGAACGTCTTCTTGCAGTCCGCGTGACGTCGGCGCCGCCGTATGGCGTCAACGCAACGCCCCTGCTCTGCACCTGCACGTATCTCACCGTGACTCAAGCGCCTCAGCGTTTGGCCGAGCGCCGACGAACGCCATAACGCGGTGCAAGGCAGACGGATCGCGGCAGCTGTCTGATCGACATCTTCACCCGGTATTTTCTAGGCTTGGGTTCCACGCTCTCTTCTCCCGTTCAAGCAACCAGGAAAAATCCGGATATGAGCCACATCCACTTTATTGGTGGTGAAAAAGGCGGCGTCGGCAAGTCGGTGGTATGCCGCGTGCTGGCCCAATATTTTATCGATCACGGCATGCCGTTCCGCGGTTTCGATACCGACCGCTCGCACGGTGCGCTGCTGCGCTTTTACGCCGATTTCGCCCAACCGGCCGTGCTCGATCAGCATGACAGCCTCGATCTCGTCATTGAGTGCGCGCTGGAAAATCCTGCGCAGCACGTGCTGGTCGACCTTGCGGCGCAAACGCATCAGGCGCTAACGCGCTGGCTCACCGATTCCGATATACCGGGGCTTGCCACGGAAAGCGGCCTCACGCTGACCTGGTGGCACGTGATGGAC
>CAIKJM010000070.1 GCA_903827735.1 uncultured Rhodanobacter sp.
ACGGCACGTACGTCGCCCAGCCCTTGTCCGCCGACACCTTGGTCAGCGCAGCCGTCGTGGTCGTCTTGCCGTGGTCCACGTGGCCAATCGTGCCTACGTTGACGTGCGGCTTTACTCGCGCAAATTTCTCTTTGGCCATCGTCGTTCAACCTATGTTCAGTAAATATCCAGAATGTTCGGGGATGCGGCGCGGGGACGGTGAAACCCGTCCCCGTACCGGCTTACTTCTTGCTCAGGCTCGCGGCAACGTTGGCCGGCGTTTCCTGGTACTTCTTGAATTCCATGGTGTAGGTCGCGCGGCCCTGGCTCATCGAGCGCAGGGTGGTCGAGTACTGGAACATCTCGGCCAGCGGAACCTCGGCCTTCAGCACCTTGACGCCGCCCACATCGTCCATGCCGAGGATCATGCCGCGACGGCGGTTCAAATCGCCCATCACGTCACCCATGTAATCCTCGGGCGTTTCCACTTCCACGCCCATGATCGGCTCGAGGATGACCGGGCTGGCGCGCAGCGCGCCTTCCTTGAAACCCATGCTGCCGGCGATCTTGAACGCCATTTCGTTGGAGTCGACGTCGTGGTAGCTGCCGTCGAACACGGTGACCTTGACGTCGACCACCGGGTAGCCGGCGACCACGCCGTTCTTCATCTGCTCGACCACACCCTTTTCGATCGCGGGGATGTATTCGCGCGGAACCACGCCGCCGACGATGCCGTTGACGAATTCGAAGCCCTTGCCGGCTTCCTGCGGTTCCAGGCGCAGCCAGCAATGGCCGTACTGGCCGCGGCCGCCGGACTGGCGCACGAACTTGCCTTCGGACTCGATCGTCTTGCGGATCGTCTCGCGGTAGGCGACCTGGGGAGGACCGACATTGGCCTCCACCGAGAATTCGCGCTTCATGCGGTCGACGATGATTTCCAGATGCAGCTCGCCCATGCCGGCGATGACGGTCTGACCGGTTTCCTCGTCGGTGTTGACGCGGAACGACGGATCTTCCTGGGCCAGGCGGCTGAGCGCCACGCCCATCTTTTCCTGGTCGGCCTTGGTCTTCGGCTCCACGGCCTGGCTGATCACCGGCTCCGGGAAGATCATGCGCTCCAGCACCACCGGCTTCTGCACCGAGGCCAGGGTGGTGCCGGTGAACACGTCCTTGAGGCCGACGCAGGCGGCGATGTCGCCGGCGCGCACTTCCTTCAGCTCGGTGCGCTCGTTGGCGTGCATCTGCAGCATACGGCCGATACGCTCGGTCTTGCCGTTGCGCGAGTTGTAGACGAAGTCACCGGTATTCAGCACGCCGGAGTAGACGCGCACGAAGGTCAGGGTGCCGACGTACTTGTCGGTCATGATCTTGAAACCCAGCGCGGAGAAGGGCTCGTCGTCGGAGGCCTTGCGCAGGATGATGGTTTCGTAATCGTCGACGTCGTGCGCCTCGATCGGCGGCACGTCGACCGGGGACGGCAGGTATTCGACGACCGCGTCGAGCATCGCCTGCACGCCCTTGTTCTTGAAAGC
>CAIKJM010000071.1 GCA_903827735.1 uncultured Rhodanobacter sp.
AAACGCGATACGAATTCGTGACTGGAGTTCAGACGTGTGCTCTTCCGATCTGCAGCGGCGCATTCTGGCCGTCACCATCGGCGATCTGCGCGTGGTCGATCTGTATGTCGTCAACGGCAAGGCGGTTGGCGACGAGAAATACGCGTACAAGCTGGACTGGCTGGCCAGAGTTCGCGACTTTCTCGAAGCCGAACTGGCGCGCCATCCCAAACTGATCGTGCTGGGCGATTTCAATATCTGCCCGGACGATCGCGACGTATACGATCCGGTTGCCTGGGGCGAGGATATTCTGTGCTCGCCGCCGGAGCGCGCCGGTCTCAAGGCGATTACCGAGCTTGGCCTGCACGACAGCTTCCGCCTGTTCGAGGCCAACGCCGGACACTTCAGCTGGTGGGATTATCGGCAAGCCGGATTCCGTCGCAATCTGGGCCTGCGTATTGACCTGATCCTGATCAGCGATACTCTGAAATCGATAGCCAAGGCCGCCACCATCGACCGCGAACCGCGACGCTGGGAGCGCCCTTCCGACCACACGCCGGTGCTGCTGGAACTGGATACGAAATGACTGCAAAGACCGAATGGCCCAGCTCGCTGGACGATAACGAACTGGAAGAACTGGACCGCTACCTGCGCGCCCATTCCGGCGAGGGAGACCTGCTGCTCGACGGCGTGCACGGCCTGCTCAGCGCGCTGGCGGTCGGACCACTGCTAGTGCTGCCGGACGAGTGGCTGCCCGAGGTGCTGCACGAACCCTTCGCCGACGAGGACGAGGGCAACCGCGTGCTGGCCCTGCTGGCCAAGCTCAACGATTCGATCAGCGCCGAGCTCGACGTCGACGCGTACGAGCCGATTCTCGGTGAAGTGGAGCTTGAAACCGGCCCGATGCTATCGGCCGCGGGCTGGTGCGAAGGTTTTAGCCGCGGCATCGACCTGCGCGCCAGCCTGTGGGAAAACCGCCTGTCCGAAGATCCCCAGCTGATGGAGCTGCTCGGCCCGGTGATGGCGCTGGCAGTGGACGAAGGCATCCTCAGTGCCGACACCGAGTTCGAAAAGCTCAGCGACGACGAATACGACGAATGCCTGTCGCAGGTGCCGGCCGTGCTTAGTGCGGTCAACCAGTACTGGCAGGCCAAGCCGGCGACCGAGGCCGAGGTGGAGGCGATGGTGCAGGCCATCCCCGAGACCAAGGACGACGACAACGCACCGCCGCGCCAGCGCAGCGGCCACTGGGTGCATTGATTCCACCGACGCTCTTAGCGGCCGTTGAACGGCCGCGCGCCGTCATCTACCGCGCCGTCATCCATCGCGCCGTTATCCATACCGTGTCGGCAGGGAACATCCATGGCTTATGAATACGGTTCCAGCGCCAAAGGCCTGGATTTTCCCAATCCCTTCCGCGTCGAAAACGTCTTCCGCTTTATCGCCGCGGCGATTCTGATCGGCGGCGGACTGATCGCGCTTTTTCAGGGTCGCGCCGGCCTCTACGCGCATATCGGCGGCTGGGCATTGGCGCCCATCATCGTCGGCGTGGCGATGTTGGCGGCGGGCATTCAGCACGCGGCAGTGGGCCTTAGCCGGCTGCGCTTTTTCTTCGGTCGCGGCAAACCGGCCGGCTTGGCGGGGGAGCTGGCCGATGCTCAGCTGGGCGAACTGGCCGGCGCGGTCGCGCTGAAGTCGACCATCCGCGGCGGCGCGATTTCGGTCGACGAGCCGACGGGCGCCTTGAACGGCCTGCTTTACAGCCTGGTGAGATCGCTGATTTGGGCGCCGCAGCGTATCCAGTGGGTGGCGCAGCGTCTGTTCCGCACCGGCCTGACGCTGGCCGTGGTGCTGCTCGGCCTGCTGGTGTCGCTGTTGGGCGTACTCAGCGAAAAGGACATGGCCTGGCTCGGCCTGTTCTTTTTCATCTACACCGCTGCATTGCTTCTCAAACCGCTGGAAAGCGGCTCGCAGGCGAGCACGCACCTGGGCTCCGCCGGGCTGATCGTGCTGGTGCTGGTGGCGATACTCGCGCCGGTGTTGATCCATACGATTTCGCCCGCGCTGCCCAATCTCGGCGGCATCGACCTCAGCGGGCAGGCGCTGTTTCTGCTGCTTTGCGCGCTGATATCCGTACTGGTGTTTTTCGTCGCCGTGCTGCGGCAGATGGTGGCGCCGCCGCAGACCACCATGGCCTGCGAACTGGCGACGGTATCGATGAACGCGCCGCCGAACCAGATCCTGGTCGAGCTCGATCGCGAAATGCAGCGCAACTGGATCGAGCAGATTCCCAACCGCCGCTACGCGCGCTACGTGCCGCAAACGGTGGGCGACAACGGAACCTTCCACGGCGAGCTGCTGGAAGAAACGCAGCCGATGCCGCGCGAGGACATGCGCACGGTGAGCTTTTCGCACGCGCACGCCGAACCGCGCTACCGCTGGCTGACCGTGCTCAGCGCGCTGGGCGTTCTGTATACCGTGGCCGGTTCGATCGCGCTGCTGCTGTTCACTCATCAGGTGACGATGGGCGAGCTGGCGCCGACGCTGTGGAAATACGTTTGCTACGCCGGCGGCATGTTTTCGCTGGCGCTGTTCTGCCTGCGAGCCGGGCATATTCTGTGGGCGCGGTTTGATTTTGTCTCGCTGATGACCTGGGTCGAAATCGACGGCAACTTTCAACGCGCGCATACGGCGGTCGGCGCGCCGTTCACCGACCGCGTGCGCACCGAGAAAGACATCGTCAGCGTCAATGACATGACTCTGCGTGTGTGGGTGGCCGAGGTGGACTCGGTCACTTTTGGCAGCGAATCCGAACGGCGCATCGTGGGCCTGCGTGGCCTTACCGATCGGGCCAGCGCGTTGCGCAAACAGCTGGAAAATTTTGCCGCCGACCAGAGCAGCGTCGACATGCCGACCTCGCGCCGCGACGTTGAAAAGATCGCCGCGCTGGGCGCGATGAATCAGTTCGGCGGCCGACCCGCGTCGTCGGACGCGCTGCTCAAGGCGATGGGCGGCGCGTCCACACCCGGCAGCGCACCAGCGGACGCGCTGAAAAAACCGGCGTTCTGCCCCCAATGCGGTGCAGCGTCTTCGCCCGGCGCGCGCTTCTGCGCAAGCTGCGGTCAGCCCCTGGGAGCGGCGTGATGCCATCAGGTTTATCATCGACGCCAGGCGGGCTCTGAAGGAATCAGCGTGTCGCAAACGCATTGGAATGTGCTGGCAATCTTTCTCTGCGCGTTGCTTGCGCATGTTCTACCCGCAACGACATGGCTCGGTGCTTATGCAGTGCTTGGCCCGGCCCACTACCTCACCGAAATTTCCTGGCTGCACGACCGAAAATATTTTGTGAGCCGTCCCAGGCTTTGGATGATCACCGCATTTGCCGTGCTGATCATCATGCTGATACGCCCGCACACGCCCGAGGCCGACGGCACGTTTTGCGCCTTGCTTGCAGGACTGGTCGCCGCAGGCCTGGGTACGTCGCTGTTCATGACTGCCCTCGTCACAGTTCTCTTCGCTGGTATTGGCATGGTGGGCGCCATGTTCGGCTGGGGCTTCGTGCTGGCTGTGGTGGTGCTGGTGCCTACGCTTGTCCACGTCTTTGCTTTCACGACGATGTTCATGGTCGCCGGCGCAAATCGCACGCGCCGGCCAGGCGACTGGCTGGCCGTTGCAGCGCTGGCGCTGGCGGCAGGCAGCTTTCTTTTGCTGCCGACGGCGGATCTCGGCGAAGGCAGGTTCATGCAGACGGTCGAAAAAGGTTTTCCACGACTGCTGCAACTCCTGTCGGCGCCGGGCCACGGGGTTGCATCACGGCTGGTCGGCTTTCTGGGCTTTGCTTACGCGTATCACTACGTGAACTGGTTTCTGAAAACGGGGTTGCTGGGCTGGCACCGCGTGTCACTAAGGCGTCTTGTGTTGCTGGCGAGCGCGTGGCTTGTCGTGATGTTTGCCTATACGCAAAGCAGTATTCTGGGCCTGCTTGTCAGCCTGCCGCTGAGCCTGGGCCACGTGCTGCTGGAGCTTCCGCTGAACATGCACACGGCGCGCGCACTGTGGAGCACGTCGTTCCAGCGTAATCGCCCGTCTAATGCCTGATTCAAGCGCCTGGAGCCCAGACTGGCGAGCTCTCGGAAACAATCCGTTCCAATGATCGGCCTTGGCAGCGCGCCGCATCGGGTCCATCTTTCAGGAATATTCTGACGGAGAGCTGTCATGACCGATCGCCACATCACCCGCCGCATCCGCGGCATGGATACTTCCGACGGCGCGGGCGTCAAGCTCAAGCGCATCATCGGCCAGCCGGGGCTCGACATGCTCGACCCGTTCCTGATGCTGGACGAATTCCGTTCCGATCAGGCGGGCGACTATATCGCCGGCTTCCCCGAGCATCCGCACCGCGGATTCGAGACGGTGACGTACATGCTCGCCGGCAACATGCTGCACAAGGACAACCACGGCAATAGCGGCGATCTGAAGCCCGGCAGCGTGCAGTGGATGACGGCCGGCCGCGGCATTCTGCACTCGGAGATGCCGCAGCAGGAAAACGGCCTGATGTGGGGTTTCCAGCTGTGGGTGAACCTGCCGGCAAAGGACAAGATGATCGCGCCGCGCTATCAGGACATCGCGCCGGAAAACATCCCCGTCGTGCATCCCGCCGACGGCGTGGAGGTGCGTGTGCTGGCCGGTTCGCTGGCGGGCGCGGTCGGTCCGGTCGAAGGCATCGCCACCGACCCGATCTATGTAGACGTGAGCCTCAATGCGGGAGCGGCGTTCACCTTGAACCTGCCGCTCGGCCACCACGGCTTTGCCTACGTGTTCGACGGCGAATCGGCGCTGGTTGGCGGTGAAAAACTGCTGCGCAGCGAGCTGGGCGTGTTTTCCGACGGCGACAGCATTCAACTCAAAGGTGGCGAAAAACCTTCACGGCTGATTGTGGTGGCGGGTCGCCCTCTAAAGGAGCCCGTCGCGCGCTATGGCCCGTTCGTGATGAACACGCAGGCGCAGATCCACGAAGCGATTGCGGATTTTCGCGCGGGCAAGTTCTGAGATGGGTGCTTGTCGTTGAGGGAATATCTGGCGAGCGAGTCGGAGCCGGAGACATTCAAATCCGCCATGCTGCAGTCCTTTTCCTCGCCGTTCTCCCTGAGCGTAGGCGCGCAGCGGCGGAGTCGAAGGGCAAGCGGTCCGGCCCTCTCAACCGACGTCTGGTGATGCCCTTCGACTCCGCTACGCTACGCTCAGGGAGAACGGCTAAAGAGCAGGCCAGGGCGTTCATTCCCGTGGCTGATCAACATTTAACGTGGCAGGCAACGCACGAATCACAATCTCGTTGTTCTTCCACGCCACCGATTTTCCATCGAGCATCGCGGTAGCCAGTGGCTTGCCGCGATACGGCCAAGGCAACACCAGCCCACCGGGCGGCATCGTCATACCGCTCTTGATGCGAAGCTCCAGTTTTTCGCCAGTCTCCCGCAAGCTGTAACTCAGCTCGCCATACGGCGTGCGCAAATGCTCGATGCCCACGCCCTTGCCGTTGAGCCAGGCCGGCGAAATGCCGGCCGCCAGCACCAGCGCATGGTCAGTGCTGCGCTCATAGGCAAACATGTCGTAGGCCGAGCGCATGAAGTCCGAGGCGATCCACGCGTGCGGCATGTCGCCGACAAAGCGCGGCTGACGCGGATCGTGGCCCACCACTTCAGCCCACTGGTTCCACGCTGCCGGACGCCGGCCGTCGAAGAAGAACGTGAACAGCTGTTGCAATCGATCGCGCCAGCCCAGCCGCACGAAGCTGGCGATGGTGCGAATTTCATACGGTGTGTAGTCGGTCCACGGCTGCTTGCCGTCGCGGCGCGCGACAAAACTCTGCCAGTAGCGCTCGAACGTCTGCGGCAGCAGGTCCGGCGGCAGCCAGTCGATGGCATCGCCGGGCGATAGTGCAATCGTGGTCGACGTCGCGTCGAAATCGCCGAGCTCGGCCGAGCCGGGCAGGTAGGTGATGTGATGCTGCTGCATGGAGAGCAGCATCGATGCCTTGAAGTCGCCCTGAAACTGGTCGCGTGAAGCGGCGAACTTCGTTGCTTCATCGGTCTTGCCGAGCACCGTGGCCAGCTGCACGGCGTCCTGATAACCGATCAGCGACCAGAAATCGTCCCAGTACGAATGCATGGGCTTGGCCCAGTAACCTTCGTGGCTGATCGATGCCGGCATCAGTCCATACAACGCACGCTTCGCGTCCGCAGCGTTGGCGGACGTTCGCTCGCTTTCGCGCAGTTTGTCCATATAAGCCAACGTCTGCTCGACGTGCGGCCACAGTTTTTCCAGGCCGGCGCGGTCGTGGCTGTAGCGCCACCACTGCGCGATGGCAAAAATCAGCTCTCCCTGGCTGTCGTTTTCGGGCACCGGATCGGCGCCGCGCTGGTCGACGCAGCACGGCACCTTGCCGGTATGAAACTGCCGCGGTGCATACCAGTGGACAAAGTCGCCGGCCGCGTCGGCGTGCCCGCTGCGCAGCAGCGCCTCGCTCATCATCGCGCCGTCGCGGACCCACGAACGCGCATACGATCGCGTACCGGGTTGCAGCGCGTCGCCATCGCGCGACATCAGAATTTGCGCCAGCGTGCTGCGCGCGGTGTCGGCGATAACCTGCTGCGCGGCCGGCAGCTGCAGCGTCACGCGATTGAGTTTTTCACGCCAGGCTGCCGCGGTCTGATCCTGCTGCTGTTGAAGCCAGTGCGTGGCATCTGGTGGCGGCACGAATGAGGGCTGTTCGCCGACAACGCCCAGGCTCGGCACGACCAAGCCCAACGTTACGTCGCCATGCGCGGGCACGGTAAGTCTGTAGAGCATTGCCCCCTGGGCGAAGCCGGTGTCGTCGTGTAGCGATGCCCTCTCGGTGCCTGTATTGATTTTTGCCGGTGTGCCGCTGGCGAGCTGCTCGGGTAACGTCACAGCCCCGTGCGGGCTTGCGACAAAAGCGGTAGGCGCCTGCAGCGGCACGATCTGCAGCGAGTGATTCACCCGCAGCGTGCGGCCGCTCCAGTCCAGATCATGGATAGGGCTGATGCCCGATTTCATATTTAAAAACTGCGTTGGCGGATTGACCTGGAACGGCCGTACCAGCAATGCCAGTGTCAGCGTGCGCGGCCGGTCATCCTCGTTGTGCAGCCGATACTGCGCAAACAACTTCGAATCTTTCGGCGTGCCGTTGGCAAAAGCGGTCGTTTCCAGACTCAGGCCTCCCACCTGCCAGCGTACCGTGGGTATCGGCAAATAGCCGTCCAAAAGTTTCTGCTGAGTTTTCACCGTCGCCCAATCGATAACGGAATGGCCATCGAACAGCATCGGCTCGATCGACCAGCCACCCTTGCCCACTTCGATCGCGCCGTCTTCGGACATCAGTGCCGAGCTCGGCGCGCCACCGTCAACGCCAACCAGGGTCCAGTAGCTTTGTTCGCCGCTGAGGCCGCGCGGGTACATGCCACGTGTCGCCTGCCGCGCTTGCTGGATCAGCGGCGATTTGTTCGGATCATCGGTTGGCGTGGTTTGTTCCGAGGCGGCGGTCACCGGCAGCGGCGTCAGGCGCAGGTTGCTGAAGCAGAGCTCGCCCTTGCCGCCGCGGCCAGCGTAAACGGTGAACTCCAGCGCGCTGCTTTCGCGCAGCATCTTGTCTTTGGTGGTTCCCCAGGCGAAGTCGATATCGCGCTTGCCGACCTCGATCGTCTGCCAGCTCTCGCTGGGCTGAAATGCTTCGTGTCGGTACCACCACACGTTGTCGCCGCTGGCATCGACCAAGCGCAGCTGCAGATCGTTTGCCGGCATCGCACCGCGCACGTCGAACAACAGCGCATAGTTGGCGGGGAACGAGATTGGCAGCGCGCGGTGCAGCGTGACGCCGCCGGACACGCCATGGAAGTTGAAATTGACGCAGAGCGCGCGGCCGGTCTTACCGTCAACGGGTGTCAACGACGCACTGATGTCATCCGTCCCGGAAACCTTCCAGATCTCCGGGTGGCTGAAATCATCCAGTCTTTCGACAGACGGCATCTTTCCCGCATGCGCCGCAAAGGCCAAGGTCAGCAGCAGGCCAGCCATCGCCACCGGCGTCGTGCGGGCAGGTCGATAAACGCCAACGCACGCGCGCTTCCATTGCTTCACCGTCATCATTTCTGTCCTGGCTGCTTTCATCCCGTTTGCTTTGCGCCTGCGCGCTTAGCCCTTGACGCTGCCGAGCAGCAGACCTTCCAGGTAGTAGCGCTGCATTGCCAGAAACAGCACCAGCACGGGCAGCACGGTGACGACCGACCCGGCCATCATCAGCTCGCTGTCCTGCGAGTGCTCGCGCGCCAGCGAGGCCAGCCCGATCGGCAGGGTGTAATGCTCCTGCCCGGTCAGCACGATCAGCGGCCACATGAAATCGTTCCACGCCGCGAGAAAACTGAAGATCGCCAGGGTCACCATGATCGGCTTCAGCAGCGGCATCACGATCTGCAGAAAGATCCGCCACTCGCCGGCGCCGTCGATACGTGCGGCCTCCATCAACTCATCCGGAATGCCGCGCGCATACTGGCGCACCAGAAAGATGCCGAATACTGTGGCCATCCCTGGCACGATCACGCCGGCATAGCTGTTCACCAGGCCGATGTATTTCAGCAGCAGAAACAGCGGCAGCATCGCGACCTGGGCGGGAATCACCAGTGCGCCGATCAAAGCCTGGAACAGGCGCTCGCGCCCGGCGAAGCGCAGCTTGGCGAACGCATACCCGGCCATCAGATTGAACGACAGCGACAGCAGCGTGATGGCGCCCGATACCAGCAGGCTGTTGAGGAGATACGTACCCATACCAGCGTGCACGAACAGCTCGCGGTAGTTGCCCAGAGTGGCATGCGAAGGAAGCAGCGGCGGCGGCAGCGAGCTGGCTTCGCCCGGCTGCATGAAGGACACCGACAGCATCCACAGCAAGGGAAACAGCGCGATCACCGCGCCGCCAATCAGCAGGCCGTTGATCATGGCCTTGGCCGTACGCGCGCTCATGTTGCGGCTCCTTCACTGCGACGCGACAGCCGCAGCATCACGGCCGTCACCGCGAACATGATCACGAACAGCAGAAACGCCACGGCGGATGCCGAGCCGAGATTCCACCACTTGAAGCCTTCCTCGTACATCAGATACAGCACGCTAGTCGTGCTCTGCAGAGGCCCGCCCTCGGTCATCACGTAGGGCTCGGCAAACAGCTGGAAGTAACCCGACACCGTGAGAATGCTGACCATCAGCAGCGTCGGTGCCAGCATCGGCAGCGTGATGTGGCGAAACTGCTGCCACGCGGAAGCGCCGTCGATGCGCGCGGCCTCGTACAGATCGATCGGAATCGCCTGCAGGCCGGCCAGGAAAATGATCATGTTGTAGCCGAAGTTTTTCCACACTGCGAACAGGATGATCGTCGGCATTGCCCAGTGCGGATCGCCCAGCCAGTCGATCGGATGGACGCCCAAATGCCCGAGGACATAATTGGCCATGCCGTACTTGGTGTTGAACAAGTAGCGCCAGATCACCGCCATCGCCACCACCGTGGTCACCACCGGCGCAAACAACGCGGTGCGAAAGAACGGCTTCATCCGTGCCAGCGGCGAGTTCAGCAGCATGGCCGCACCCAGCGACGCACCCATCGACAACGGTACGCCGACAGCGACGAAATACACCGTGTGCCCGAGCGCCGACCAGAACAGCGGCCGCTGCAGCAGCAGCCAGTAATTGCTCAGCGCCACGAAGCGCAGGTCGTGGATATTCGCCAGCGCGTAGATGTCGTAGTCGGTCAGGCTCAGCGCCAGTGCGGCGACGACCGGGAGCAGAAAGAACAGCCCCAGCACGATCAGCGCCGGCGCCAGGAATAGCCATGCCACGCGCTGCTTGTTCATCGGGAACCTTTCATCGTGCGTCGCTCCGCGGCGAGTGATCGAGCATCCAGCGACGCTTCTCGAGAATCGCGTCGGTACGCTGATCGAGTTTTGCCGTCGCCTGGTCGATGCTGAGTTCGCCGGCGATGGCCTGCGCCGCGACGAGCTGCATCTCGTTGGCGATGCGCTCCCATTCCGGCACCGGCGGCGTTGGCTTCATGCGCTCCATCTGTTCACGAAAGGCGTGCGCCTTCGGGTCATCGCGCAGGCTGGCGCCTTCCCACGACGACCGCCGCGGCGGCATGTCGCCCAGCAGATCGTAGAAGCGCTGCTGCACCGCCGGCTGCGACAGGTATTCGATCAGCGTCCACGCCGCCTGCTTGTGCGTGGACGTGCGAAAGATCACCAGGCTGGAGCCGCCGGCCACCGATGCGCCGGGGCCGTTCTCACCGGGCAGCGGCATCGTCGACCAGTCGGCCTGTTCGGCAGCGGGAAGGCGCGAGCGAAACTCGCCGATATTCCAAGGGCCGGAAAGATAAAACGCGTAGACGCCGCGGCCGAATTCGGACCACGGGTTGCCGGCTTCGACATTGGTGATCGCCGGTGCCTGATGCAGCTTGAACGTGTCCACATAAAACGTCAGCACCCGCTTGAAGCCCGCGCTTTCGAAGTTGCCGTAGCGTCCGCCGTCGCGCAGCAGCGGGTCGGGTGACTGCAGCGCCAGCGCCATCAGCGGCTCATATTCGTTCGTCGGCAGCAGGATGCCGTAACGGTGCTTTGCAGGATCGCTGAGCGCGCCGAGAACATTTCGCCACTGCGCCCAGTCCTGCGGCGAGCGGTCGAAGCCGGCCTGCTTCAGCAGATCGGTGCGATAGAACAGAATGCGCGTATCGACATACCACGGTACCCCGTACAGCGTGCCGTCGATCAGATTGGTCGACCAGATGCTCGGGAAGTAATCGTCGCGTTTCACGATGCTCGAACGATCGACGCGCGACTGCAGCGGTTCCAGCGCATGCAGCGCCACCATTTCCGGCAGCCAGGTGTTGCCGAGCTGGGTCAGGTCTGGCGTCGAGTTGCCGGCGAAGGCGGTCAGCAGTTTCTGGTGGGCGGCGGTCAACGGCAGCTGCTGCACCTTGACGTGGATATCCGGATGCAGGCGCTCGAAATCCGGCAGCAGTTTGGCGATGGCCTCGCCTTCACGGCCGATGGTCCAGAACACCAGCGCGTGATCGTCGGCCGCGGTTCTGGCGCAGCTGCAGAGTGCAGCAAGGCACAGCAGAAGGACAATCGGCCACAGGCGGCGATAGCGAAAGACGCGCGGGTAACGAGAGCAATTCACGGCGCCGCTTTCTCCGCATCTAGCCAGCCGCCGGTGAAGCCCGCGCGCTCAAGTCCCTTGCGAATATACGGATTGTTGCGCATCACCTGCCACACGAAACCGCTGCGCCAGTTCTCGCTCATCAGCACGATCGGACCCTGGTCGATACCCAGCTGTTCGGTATCGAACCAGCCCTGGCCTGGCAGTAGCTGACCGGTGCGCGTCTCGGTTTTGGTGTGGAAGGTAGGGTTGAACGCGTCGACGAAGCCGAATTGGTTGTACACGCGCCTGCCGTAGCGGCGCTGCATTTCCTGCAGTGCGGGCACCACGATTTCCGGTGCAAAGGCGATCGAGCCGGCCGCGGCTGTCGGTGCGATGGTGCCGTCGTCGCTGATGTAATCCATCCCCGCACCGCGTGCGGTGTAGCCGTAATACGTGCGCTCGCCGCCGGCATCCTTCACCACGAAACCGCCGGGGCCGTTGCTGGCGGTCAGGCCCCAGATGTTTTTGCCGTAGTCGTTCCAATGGCCCGGGTTGGCGATCGCATACGCCTGCTGCGAGTAGGCCGCGCGGCGGCTGTTCTCGAAATAGTCCAGATCGTGCTGGCGGTTCCACGCATCGCGGATGCCGCGAAAATCGATCCACGACTGGCTGTACTGGTGGCCGAACAGCGGCGCGAAGTTCAGCAGCTGCTGCCCCTGAAACTTGCCCCACTGACGATCGTAGGTGGACGTCCACGCCGCCCACGCATCGCTGCCCACGGCATGCGTCGGCGAGCCCAGCGCCAACACGTAGATCAGCATGCCTTCGTTGTAGCCTTCCCAGTCGTGCGGTATGAACTTACCGCCGGGCGTCCAGCCCATATTGATCAGTGGCGCGCGGGGCTGTGCCCAGGTCCAGTCGACGCCGCGATAAATGGCATCGGCCAGCTGACGGATTTCCTTTTCCTTCGGCGTGTCGCGGTCGTAATACGACTGTGCGAACAGGATGCCGCCGAGCAGCAGCGAGGTATCCACGGTGGATACTTCGACCCAGCGCGCCTCGCGTTTGCCGGTCTGCATATTGAGGAAGTGATAGAAAAAGCCGTGGTAGCCGGTGGCATCGTCCTCGCTGTCGTTCTGCGGCGCTTCCTTGAAAAAGTGCAGCGTGGCCAGGGTTCGATCGATCGCCTGGTCGCGCGTGATGTAGCCGCGCTCCACACCGATGCCGTACGCGGTCAGGCCAAAGCCGACCGACGCGATGCTGGCAAACGAATCCGCCGGGTAGTGGTCCGGTATCAGGCCGTTGACGGGATTGGCGCTTTGCCAGAACCAGTCGAAGCTGCGTTTTTCGATATCTGCCACCATCGCCTGCTGCGGCTTTGCCAACGCAGCGTAGCCAGTGGGGACGTCTCTGGCAGATAGCGCAGAGACACCGCCGACGCCGACGACGAGAAGCGAGACAAGAAGTTTGGTAGCGAGGGTGCGAAGCAGTTTTTTTGCCATCGTCAAAAGGCTCGATGTTGTTGCGGGGAAGGGGAATGTGCGGCCAGATAATGGCGCTGGACCGCGGAGAACATGTCGTCTGCCGTTAGAAAGTCACCTTTGGCGCGGCGCAATGCCGGTCGATAAACGCCTGATGCATCGGCATCGCATCGACGCAGCTGGAGATCACGTGACCCACGCTGGCCATGAATTTCTGCAGGTCGTCCTGCGGCATCTGATCGACCATCGGGTGATAGCCCTGTGGCACGATCCCTTGGCCGATCATCACCTGCACCCAGCTCACGCTGGCGAACATCTCTTCGGCGTTGCGATAGAAGCGCCCGCTATCCTCGAACAAGCGCATGTTTTCCCGCAGCGATTCAGGAATCGACATGGTGCGGCAGTCGTTCCAGAACGCCGTGTCGTCGCGCTGGGTCGCGCAGTAGTGCAGGATCAGAAAATCGCGGATGCGCTCGAACTCGAAGGCTGTTTGTGCGTTGTAGCGGTCGGCCAGAACCGTGCTGCAATCGCGCTGCGGAAACAGGCTCAGCAGACGGGTGATGCCGGACTGGATCATATAGATGCTGGTCGATTCCAGCGGTTCCATGAACCCACTGGCCAGGCCGAGTGCGACCACGTTCTTGTTCCAGCCCTTGCGGCGCATGCCGGTGGTAAAGCGCAGCGGTCGCGGTTCGGCCAGTGGGCGACCGTCGAGATGCTTCAGCAGCGTGGCGGCCGCCTCGTCGTCGCTGAGGTGTGCGCTGGAGTAAACGTAGCCGTTGCCGGTACGGTGCTGCAGCGGAATGCGCCACTGCCAGCCGGCCGCGCGCGCGGTCGAGCGCGTATACGGCGTGGGCGGCCCGACCTTTTCGCAGGGTACTGCGAGCGCCCGATCGCACGGCAGCCAGTGGGTGAAATCGATATAGCCGGTATGCAGCGCCTGTTCGATCAGCAACCCGCGAAAGCCCGAGCAGTCGATGAAAAGATCGGCCTCGATGGTTTCGCCGCTTTCCAGAACAACGGATTCGACAAAGCCGTCGTCCGCACGAAGGTGCGTCCGCGCGATCTTGCCCTCGGTGCGCACCACGCCTATACGCTCGGCATAGTTACGTAGAAATTTGGCGTACAGCCCGGCGTCGAAATGATAGGCGTAGGCGATGTCCGCCAGCGGCGAACCGGCAGGAACGTCCGTCGCCGACGGCATGAACTTGCCGCGCGGCGCCGCTACGGTATTGATTGAATACGCGCCGATATCGGTCGCGAGACCCAACTGCCGGGCCTTGATCCAGAACTGATGAAAAGGCAGCAGGCTGATGTCGTGGCCGATGCTGCCGAAGCCATGGATATACGAGTCGCCCAGTTGACCCCAATCGTTGAACTGGATGCCAAGCTTGAAAGTCCCCTGGGTCTGCTTGACGAACTCGATGTCGTCGATGCCAAGCAGGTCATTGAACAGCTTCAGATGCGGCACCGTCGCTTCGCCCACGCCGACGATGCCGATTTCTTCTGACTCGACCAGACGTATCGAATAGCCTGGGCCAAGTACCTTGGCCATCGCGGACGCAGCCATCCAGCCGGCCGTACCACCGCCGACGATGAGAATATTTTTGATGCGGTGGTCAATCATTCAATGATTACACAATGGCGGAGTAGTAAAAACAAAACCCGCGAGTAGCGGGCGTTGTTTAAATAGCTATCCCGATAGCGATATTGCCTATTCCGAGAAAATCAAAAATTGATGCCTACGGAGAGTTTCAAGGTTCTTGAATAGTTATAAATGTTTCCAATCGGGTTATAGGCCACACGTGTCTTGTTGAGCACGCCATTGGCGCCAAAGGTTTCGATGTAATCGCTGTAGTTATCCCAATTGAAGGCATTGATCAAGTCGAGTCGGACGTAACCCCCAAGGCCGCCGTAGAAGGTGAAGTTCTTCGTCGCTTGAAAGTCTATATCGCGGTATCCAAAGAACTTGCCACCGATTAAGAAGCGCCCTGTAGCGGCCGGGGCGAATGATACGGAACGGCAGCCCGCACCATTGAAACCATTCGCGTCTTGGTTCGTGGCACCACTGCCATAACAAGCCAGATTGAGATCGGGTATCGGCGTAGACAGTGTCAGCTTAGAGCCGAACACAAAACCCCACGGGCCATTGATTGTGCCGGTCGCCACCAGTCGGTGTTTGGAAACACCCGAGCCGGTATACGGATAGTTTCCGATCGTCTCGTAGTCGAACGCATATTGGTCGTCCGGCGAATTGTTGTCGTTGTTCTGCAAGGCGTGCGTGTAGGTGTATGCAAACGTAGCGCCCCATCCCGATTCCTGGGTGTACGGTTTTTCGGCTGAGAGCAACACTTGGGTGGTTTTAGTCTCTAGACCGTTATTGCCGATGATCAGGGAACCAAAACCGGGAATGCCGTTGCCCCATGGCTGGCTTCCGTTCTGCCAGAACGCACCGTTTGGATAGCGGTTGCCAAGAGTGAATACGAGCCCGTCGTAGCTATGAACATAAGCGACAGTCGCGCTGGTATTCCAGTCTCCCACTTTATTGCGCATGCCAAGGCTGAATTGATCGGAATACGGCGCCTTAAGGTTGTTTGTTATTAAGTCGACTTCCTTTCCTGATGTCGTGCCTGCTACCAATGCTTGCAGCGTGGCGATATCGTAATATTTCGGGTCCCACGCGTAACATGAGTTCTGCCCAACCACGCAGGGTTTGTCCGGTGTGTTGAACAACAGCGTCGGCTGCGATAGCACCGACTTTGTCTGTTCGACCTGCAAAGCTTCGTACAGGTCGCGGTCATATGATCGGCCGATGCCGCCGAAGATCACGTGTGCCTCGTCGCCGTTGAGGTCGTAGGAGAAGCCCAGCCTCGGCTGGAACTCATTCTTCGGCGCGCTGCGGTTGTGACCCGTGCTGATGTAATCGTTTACATTGACGCCGCCTTTAGCCAGCGTTTGCGCATAGGTCTGGCCGGCCGGCGCGTTGGGATCCTGGCTGTTGAAAGCGTCAATGACATTTTGCGGGGTGACGTAGTCTAGGTACGACGGCGTTTTCTCGTAATCCCAGCGAATGCCGAGATTTAGCGTCAAATGATCGTTGACGGCCCAGTCGTCTTGTATATAGGTGCCGAACTGTTTGTCCGAGCTATGCGCCTCCGGATTCAGGCCTGGCGTCGGCGAACCAAACTGTACGGAATAAGGAATGCTTTCGGTTCCACTGTTTTGCGTGACCGCATAGTCGTAAAGCGCATTGCTCGTACCTGCGTCGAGCGCCGTCAGCTTTACTTCCTTGTACTTCACCCCCATTTTGATCACGTGGTCGCCATGCCATTCGAAATCGTTGAAGGTCAAATCATCCTGTAATGACGGACCTTTTTGACCTTTGTTTTGCTGAGAAAGAGGAGAGGCACCCGTCGTAAGAATGGTGGTGTTCTCGTTCTGTTGCTCGACATACGCATCACCGTCGCCAATAAAGACTGGGGATGGTGTGTAAAAAGCGTTTTCATAAGTGGCTTGAAGCCGGTTGAACCAGCTGTCGGTGCTGTGGTCCCAGCGAATGTCGAAACGCTTGTCAGTGTTGCTTGCATTTACCGCAGCCGTAGCAGCAATGTTGCCGCCGATACCCTGGATGGACGTTTCATCACGGTATTTGCCGCTGATTTCGAAACGGTCACGATCGGTCGGCTCGAAGTCGATCTTGCCGAACCAGTCATTTTCTTTGAAGGGCAGGCTTGCCGGCCCCAGCAGACTCTGCACACTGGCGGGTAGTTGACTGATGTTGGCCAAATCGCCCGAAGGAACGACAGTCTTTGGAGTATCGAACTCTTTTCCTTCGTAGGCGATGAAAAAATGTGCCATGTCTTTCATGATCGGCCCGCCCAAATCGAAGCCGTAGTCTTTTTCATGCGACGGAATTTTTTTGCCGTCCGCTTGCTCGGACGGAATTTCTGCGCGCATGGCGGTATTAGTGAAACTCCCCAAAACGTCGCCGTGGAATTCATTGGTGCCGGATTTGGTCTCGGCAGTTACGGCTGCGCTGGAAATCTGGTCGTACTCCGCTTTGTAGTTGGAGGTAATGACCTTGTATTCGCCGATGGCCAGCTGCGGGAACGGATTGCCCTGACTGCTGTTCTGGCCGGTGACGCCGCCGGGCAGCACGTAGTT
The DNA here is from genome assembly GCA_903827735.1 of uncultured Rhodanobacter sp. Taxonomy (GTDB): domain Bacteria; phylum Pseudomonadota; class Gammaproteobacteria; order Xanthomonadales; family Rhodanobacteraceae; genus Rhodanobacter. The sequence goes on from CAIKJM010000071.1 coordinate 16,821, forward strand.
CTTCTGTCCAACGCCATCGATATAGACGTTGGTAGCCGACCCTGCTTGCGCGCCTGAGCGCAGGCTAGTGTTGCCGCTGGAATCGCGGGTAAAAACCATGCCAGGGACTGTGTCGGCAAACTCGAGGAAGTTGCGCGAAGCTTCCGGCGTGGTGTTGATCTGATGCAGCGAAACCGTGGTGCCGACTTCGGACGTTTTGACTTCGCGTAGATCGGTGGCCGACACCGTGACGCCGTTGAGGTTGGTGGCGTTGGCGGTTGAAGGCGCGTTGGTTGCCGAAGCCACCAGATCCAAGGTGGCGGTAGAAGCCACGCTGAGCGTAACCGTCCGTTCGGTGCCTGATCCGGCGTCGACTTGATACGTGCCCGGTGGCAAGCCAACCAAGGCATAGCTGCCGTCCGTGTCTGCCTTAGTGCGACGAACGGCACCGGTAGCAATCTGCTTGGCCGTGACCACGGCCCCCGGAGCGGCGTGCCCGCGAAGATTGGAATCGGAGCTTGCCGCTATTGACATGCTTGGTACGCCGGCAGCGATTGCGGCAACCGACGCCGTAATCAGACTGGCGAGCAATTTCTTTTTGAAGCGCATTGACGTTTTCATGATTCCCCTCCCCGGGCAATGTGACGTGCTAATTCGAACTTTATTCGTGGGACGCTGGGGCGCTGCTGGCGCCGCAGGTTTCGCGCACAACGATCTCGCAGCCGAACGTTGGTCCGGCCGTGGTTGGGTGATCGGGGTTTTCCAGCATGGTGGCTACGGCCTCGAGCGCGCTGCGGCCCAGATCGACGATGCGCACGCGCACCGTGCTAAGCGGCGGCGCCACGTATCTAGCGACCGGAATATCGTCGAAACCGGCTAGAGCGATATCCTGCGGTACGCAGACGCCGGCTTCTCGGAATGCGTGCATGCAGCCCACCGCCATCATGTCGTTCGCTGCGAACACCGCGTTCGGCCGCTTCTTCCGAGCCAGGATTTCCTGGCCGGCACGAAAGCCGGCTTCCTCGGTGAAGTCGCCGGCAAGGACCACCGGCGCGACTTTCGACGCGTACTTCGCCATCGCCGCGCGATAGCCGTTTTCGCGCTGCTGGGCGTCAAAGTTGTTTTTTGGGCCGGCAATAAAGGCGATATCCGTATGACCGGTGTCGATCAGGTGCTTGGTCATCGCCCGTGCGCCTGCGTAGTTGTCGACGTTGATGACGCGGTACGCCTCGTCTTTCACCGGACTGTTGATCAGTACGGTCGGCAGATCTTCGGGCAGATTGGCGCGCAGGAAGGCGTCGTCCACATGCGCCGACATAATTAGTATGCCGTCGACGCGGCCCTGCATGGCGCGAAGCGCCGCCGCGGCATCGTCGGAACTGTCGTGGGAACTGGAAACCAGCAAATGCAAACCATGCGCGCGGGCAGCCAGATCGATGCCGCGAATCAGTTCGGAAAAGAATTCGCCGTATAAGTCCGGCAGCAGCGCACCGATGGTGTTGGTGCGACGGGTGATCAACATCCGCGCTGCGGCGTGGGGGATGTAGCGCAGGCGCAGTGCCACGTCACGAATGCGCTGCCCGGTTTCGGCGGTGACGCCGCTGCCGCCGTTCAGCGCGCGGGAGACCGAGGCCACCGACACGTTGGCTTCGCGCGCCACATCTTTGATCGTGATGGTTGCCATGACAAGCTTCGCCGACGCCCCGGAATCCCCTAATGGCGGGAACGTAAACGTTTTCATGGCTGCTTGTAAAGCGTTTGCAAAACAAACATTTGTTGCAGTGCAAAAGGGTTTTCGGGGAAGAAAGATCGTCGAATCGGAAAAGCCCCACTTGGCGCTAAATATTACGTTTGCCCGCCGAAAATGCCAGTGCGGCTGCGCAACATGGCCCGTATGCCGGCCTCCGGCCTTAAGCGTCGACCGACGGGGATTTTCTGCGTCAATGCGCGGTCAATGCCCTCGCTAAAGTTTTCGCCCTGCCAGGCGCAGACTCGAAGGGATTCCTGCGGCGCTCACGGCTTGCCGTGGTCCTCCTGTCAGGGGACGAATGTCCACGTAAAAAGAAAGACTTGTTAAAGTTTTGCAGATGCCGTTAAATCTAGGTTAATGTTTGGCTGCTCAAGCGCCTGTACCATCAACCTCCGGCAAACATTCACCATAAAGCTGCTAAGTCGCTGTTTCTGAAAATATTATGTTTATCTCGCTCATCCTTATCGCCATTTTCCTCGCCGCGCTGTTCGCCAGCGCTGTGAAGCGTGTACCTGCCGGCCAGGTCTACAGCCTCTATCGCCAGGGCAAGCCGGCGCGGCTACTGCAGCCCGGCGTGCACGTGGTGCTGCCGCTGGTAGAGCGCATTGCCAACAAGATCAACCTGTCTGGCCAGGTGCTGCGATTCGAAGAGCCGATGGCTGACGATCGTGACGTCAGCGGCACGGTCTACTGGCAGGTGCTGGAACCCGAGCGCGCTGATGCGGTATTTGGTCAGGTCGATCAGCTGATCCGCCGCGGCACCCACGAGGTGTTGTGTGCGGAAGGCGATGCGGCGCATGCCGATCGCCGCGTGCTGAGCACGCACATGAAGCAGCTGCTCAACCAGCGCCTGCGCGAGCGCGGCATGATGGTCACTCGGGTCGAGCTGGACGCTGCCTGAGTCCGATCCGACGCCGGCCAGATATTCCGAGCTGCCATGCGCAATAAGTAAACCGAAAACCCGCCGCGGCGGGTTTTCTTTTGTACAGCATCGGTGATGCCCGCTTTGGCTTTGCCGGCCGTGGCCGGAGATACTGATTACCTACGTTGAAGCTCCAAGGAATCCGGATGACCGCGCGCAACCTCTTGCAGACCCAATTGGAACGCGGCATTGCCGAGTTGGGACTTACGCTGCCGGCGGACGCTGTCGCCCGTCTGCTGGATTATCAGGCGTTGCTGGAGCGCTGGAACGGCGCCTATAACCTCACTGCCGTGCGCGACGCGGGCGAGATGATTACCCGCCACCTGCTCGATTCGCTGGCGATCCTGCCCTATGTGCGCGGCGCCACGCTGGTGGATCTGGGTACCGGCCCCGGGTTGCCCGGCATCGTGCTGGCGATTGCGGCGCCGGGGCGCGAGATGCTGCTGGTCGATTCCAACGGTAAGAAAGTGCGTTTTCTGCGCGAGGCAATCCGCGCGCTGAAGCTCGAGGGTGTGCGCGCCGTGCAGTCGCGGGTGGAAGATGTCCAGGGCAGGTTTGACTGCGTCACCGCGCGCGCCTTCGCCAGCTTCGCCGACATGCTCGGCTGGGGCGGCCATTTGCTGGCGCCCGACGGCATCTGGCTGGCGATGAAGGGCAAACCGTCGGAGGACGAACTGTCGGGCGTGCCGGCCGATTTCGCCGTGCGGGAAACGCACGTGCTGGCGGTGCCCGGGCTGGACGCCGAGCGCCGTCTGGTGGTGCTCGGCAGGGCCTGATTCCGGTAGTTGTTGAAAGGTCAGGCCGCGCGCCGCGCCACCTGACTTCGCGGTTTTACCCTTCTTCGTCCAGCACCGCGCCGTTGCTCTCGATCACCCTGGCGTACAGCTTTGCGGTCGCCTTGGCTGTGCGCTTTTGCGTGGCGAAGTCGACGTGGTAGAGCCCGAAGCGCTTGGAGAAGCCCAGCGACCACTCCAGGTTGTCCATCAGCGACCAGGCGTAATAGCCCCTGATATTGACGCCCGCCTCGATCGCCTTGTGCACGGCGCCTAGGTGCTTGCGTAGGTAATTGGTGCGCAGCGGGTCGTCCAGCACACCGTTCTCCGCCACCGGCGGATCGTAGAAGGCCGAACCGTTTTCGGTGATATACAGCGGAATGTCGCCGTAGCGATGCTTGAACCAGGTGAGCGTGTCGGTCAGGCCCTGCTCGAACACTTCCCAGCCGGTTTCCGTATAGGTCTTGTTCGGTTGGCGCACCGGCACGGCTTTCAGCGGATACGCGTCGGCGTCGTGCTTCACCACGGCGCGGGTGTAGTAGTTGATGCCGACGAAATCGACCTTCTGATTCGTCAGCTTGAAGTCGTCTTCCGGGAAATTCGGCCACGCGTCGCCGAAGATTTCCTTCAGCTCAGGCGGATAGCTGCCGAGCAGCGCCGGGTCGGCAAACTGCTTGTTCATATAGGCATGGGCGCGCTTGGTCGCGGCCAGATCCTCGGCGCTGTCCGAGGCCGGATACTTCGGCTCGATGTTGAACACCACGCCGATCTCATGCTTGCCGTGCGCGCGATACGCTTGGATGCCGGCGCCGCTGGCGCGCATCAGATTGTGCGCGGCGATCGGCGCCTCGTACTTGCTGCGGTGTCCGGGCGCCAGCGCGCCGTGCAGATAGCCGCCGTCGGTGACGACCCAGGGCTCGTTGAGCGTGGCCCAGCGCGGCACGCGATCGCCGAGCGCCTTGAACATCACTTCGGCGTAGTCCGCGAACCAGTGCGCAACGTCGCGGTTGAGCCAGCCGCCACGATCGTCAAGCGCCGCCGGCAGGTCCCAATGAAACAGCGTGGCGTTCGGCACGATGCCGTTTTCCAGCAGCTCGTCGACCAGTCGCGAATAGAAACCCAGGCCCTTGGCGTTGACCCGGCCGGTGCCCTCGGGCAGCACGCGTGCCCAATTGATGCTGAAGCGATAGCCCTGCAGGCCGAGCGCGCGCATCAGCTGCACGTCGTCCTTGTAGCGGTTGTAGTGATCGCAGGCGACATCGCCGGTATCACCGTTGGACATCATGCCTGGCGTATGCGCAAAACGCTGCCAGATGCTGGGGCCGGCGCCATCGGCCAGCGGTGAACCTTCGATCTGGTACGCCGACGTGGCGGCGCCCCAGTGAAAACCCTCGGGAAAACGAAAACGGCCGGTCATGGAGCTTCCTGCAGGTGCAAACGGGTGATTAAGGCTTGATGTAAACGATTACGTTGGCAGAATAGCCGAATGTTTCGCCGATGTGCAGACGTCTTCACACGCCGAACGCTGGCCTTCGTGGCCAATCGCACAGGAAATGCCGATGGCCACCGTTCGTCTGGATCAGCTGCGCAAGGTTTACCCCGGCGGGCACGTCGGCGTTGCCGGCGCGAGTTTCGATATCGCCGATGGCGAGCTGCTGGTGCTGGTCGGGCCATCGGGCTGTGGCAAGACCACGCTGCTGCGGATGATCGCCGGGCTCGAGTCGATCAGCGGCGGCACGCTGAGCATTGACGGTCGCGTGGTCAACAACGTGGAACCAAAGGATCGCGATATCGCGATGGTGTTCCAGAACTACGCGCTCTATCCGCACATGACGGTGGCGGAAAACCTGGCCTTTGGCCTGAAGCTGCGCGGCCAGTCGAAAGCGGATATCGACCGCCGCGTGCGTGAGGCGGCCAAAACGCTGGAGCTGGAGCCGCGGCTGGCGTCCAAACCCGGCGCGCTTTCCGGCGGCCAGCGCCAGCGTGTCGCGCTGGGCCGGGCGCTGGTGCGCGATCCGAAAGTGTTTTTGCTGGATGAGCCGCTATCCAATCTGGACGCCAAGCTGCGCCTGACCATGCGGGTCGAGATCGCGCGGCTGCATCGCCAGCTCAAGGCCACGATGATCTACGTCACGCACGATCAGATCGAGGCGATGACGCTGGGCCAGCGCATCGTGGTGCTCGACGGCGGCGTGATCCAGCAGATCGACACGCCGATGAACCTCTACGACCGGCCGGCCAACCTGTTTGTTGCCGGCTTTGTCGGCAGCCCGGGCATGAACCTGCTGCGCGGCAAGCTGATTCTTGGCAGGGGCTGGTCGGTGGTGACGGAGCAGGGTGAAGTGATGCTGGGCCGGCCCACGCAGGCGTCCGGCTGGCAGGAGTGGCGCGATCGCGAGGTGGTGCTGGGCATTCGCCCGGAAGATTTGCTGCCGGTTGAAGCGGACCAGGCAGCGCTGACCGCCCAGCTCGAAGTGCTCGAACCGGTCGGCAACGAGATCTTTCTCAACCTGCGCTACGGCAGCCAGGCGCTGGTTTCGCGCGTTTCGCCGCGGGTCTTACCCGAGCCCGGCAGCACCGTGCCGCTGGGGCTGGCCGCCGAGCGTCTGCATCTGTTCGACCCGGCAAGCGGCCTGCGCATCGGCGTTTGAGTGGTGGCGGCGCGCCGCGCGCCGCCAGCGCACCGGTTGGGTCGACGCATTACACTAGCCC
>CAIKJM010000072.1 GCA_903827735.1 uncultured Rhodanobacter sp.
AACGTCGCCTTCGGTCTGCGCGTACGCAAGCGCAAGCTAAGGCCTTCAAAGGTGGTCATTGCCGAACGCGTCGAGCAACTGCTGAAGCGCGTCCAGCTCGACGGCTACGGCCACCGCTATCCGGCCCAGCTATCCGGTGGCCAGCGCCAGCGCGTCGCCCTGGCACGCGCACTGGCGGTGGAGCCCAGCCTGCTGCTGCTCGACGAACCCTTCGGCGCGCTCGATGCGCAGGTTCGCCTCACCCTGCGCCGCTGGCTGCGACAGCTGCACGAAGAGCTCAAGCTCACCACCATCTTCGTCACCCACGATCAGGAAGAAGCGCTCGAGCTGGCCGACCGCGTCGCCGTGATGAACCGCGGCCGCATCGAACAGGTCGGCACGCCCGAGGCTATCTACCAGCAGCCGGCCACGCCCTTCGTCTGCGAGTTCATCGGCAAGGTCAACAAGCTGCCGCTGACGCTGACCAACGGCCGGCTTAGAATGGGCGAATGGACCGTCGATGGTGATCCGTGGAATGGTCGTCATGCCAACGCCGTCGCCTACGTGCGGCCAGAGCATCTGGCGCTGAATGTACCGGCATCCCAGCCGGCGTGGATCGCCCAACTGCGGCACATCTACCTGGCAGGCAGCGTGGCGCATCTGGAGCTTCACGTACCCTCGCTGGACCACACGCTGGAGGCCGACATTGCTGGCGAGGACATCGCTGAACTCGGCCTGCAACCCGGCGCACAGCTGCGCGTGGCCCCACGCAGCGCCGTGGTATTCGCCATGGACAAATCCGGCGAAGACGCCGCCGTACATGGCCGCTGGGTGTGGCAGTTGAAGAACGCGCCGCACGCGTAGCGCGCAAGAGAGCCAGCTAGCGCTGGCTACTTTTTCAGCTGCAGAAGATCCCAGCCGTTGCCGTACAAGTCCTCGAACACCGCAACGGTGCCGTAAGCTTCATAACGCGGCTCCTCGCGAAAATGCACGCCTTCGGCGCGCATGCGCTGCCAGTCACGCTGAAAGTCATCGGTATGCAGCAGCAGGAACACGCGGCCGCCGGTCTGGTTACCGACGCGCGAGGCCTGCTCGTCGCCTTTGGCCTTGGCCAGCAGCAGTCGCGTTTCGGTCGAGCCCGGCGGCGCCAGCAGAACCCAGCGCTTGCCGTGGCCCCTATCGGTATCTTCAATCAGGACAAAACCCAGCGCGCGGGTGTACCAGGCGATGGCCTCGTCGTAATCGTTGACCAAGAGCGCGAGCGCGCCCAGATGTTGCGTCATTGCTTATTAGCCTTGGTCGAGAGCGGAGCGAGCTGCGCCTGTACTTTTTTGGTGAGCCTGGCGCGTACGAGCAGATACGCGTCGCGGATAAGGTTTTCGAGCGCGGCGGTCGTGAAGCGATGCGGCTCGACCACCGAGATCCAGCCCGCGCGCGCCAGATACGGGGCGGGCATGATACCCGGCTGATCGGTCAGCTCCAGAAAGCGCGCGTCGTCCGCCTTGCAGGAAAGCCGGCCGCCGTCGCTGCCGTCGATCGGTGTCATCGCGAACATCTTGCCGCCCACGCTGAACACCAGCCTGGTTTCCCATTTGATATCGCGCGTCACCCCGGGCCAGTGGCCGCAAAACGCTTCCAGCTGCTGCGCGCTCATTCCCACTGTTCTACGCATTGGGTCGTGTGCCTACGCCATGAGAGCCGAAGAAGCGCATTGTGGCGTGGAACGCCGCGATTGCGCAGATGACCGGGTACTACAGCGTCCTTGAGCCGTTCACCGCGAGGCTGGGGGATCGGCACTGCCATCTGAAAGGCGTTTCAAGGCGCCATCATTCATGTTGCGTCGCACCA
>CAIKJM010000073.1 GCA_903827735.1 uncultured Rhodanobacter sp.
CGGTCGCTGCGGCCCCGGCACGCGCGTGCCGTTCCTTGTGATCTCGCCCTATGCCCGCGTGAATTACGTGGACGATACTGCCATCACCCAGGCGTCCGTCGTGCGCTTTATCGAGGACAACTGGCTCGGCGGCCAGCGCATCGGTCAGGGCTCGAATGATGCGACCACCGGCAGCATCATGAACATGTTCGACTTCAATCGCGACCAGTTCACCGTGGCAAAGCCGATCTTCCTTGACCCCATCCAGGGCACCAAGGTCCCCGCGCCGATCGATCCGCGCCTGCAGCAGACAGTGCAGGTGGCTGTGCGCTCCAACAAGGCGCTGTAAGTCCTAGGGACGACGTCCCTGCCCGGATTCTCTCGGGCAGGGATTTTCCCGCCACCGCTATCACTCGCCAAACGTCGCGCAGTCGCGCACTCTATCGATTCCTCGTGACATGCCTGCGGCCTCCCTCGGCGCCATCGACGCTATCGGATACACGCTCTTGCCGTCCGCCACACGACCACTTCAGACATTCGCACGCCGCCGCAAGGCATCACTGAAAGCTGCCATAGGTATGACAGTCGCTTCAGGCGGCCTGCTCGCCGCTGGCTTGGTGAATGGCGCCAATGCGCCATCCCGAAGCAGCATTGCCAACCCGAGCGGCGTCAACCCGCATCCGGTTGAACTGACTCTGCCACCCGTACAGCCGCTGAGCGCCGTCGCACTGCTGGGCAAGCAACTGTTTTTCGATGCCTCGCTGTCGGGCTCGGGGCGAGAGTCGTGCGCCTCTTGTCACAGCCCCCGGTACGGCTATAACCCGCCCAACAAACTTACTGTGCAACCAGGTGGTGCCGACATGGATCGCCTCGGCGAACGGCCACCGCCCTCGCTCGCCTATCTCTATCGGCAGCAGCCTTTCAGCATCGGTCCGGATACATCACCGGATGATGTCACCGTCAATCTCAACGCCATCGCCGCCTCGGCTAGCACGCATGTGCGTGCGCAAAAAGCCGCCGGCACCGCGCAGGCGCCCGCCATGGTGCCGCAGGGCGGCTTGTTCTGGGACGGTCGCGCGGATTCGCTGCAGCGCCAGGCCTTTTTCCCCGCGCTAGATCCCGCCGAAATGGCCAACGGTAGCGTGGCGACCCTGGCCAGCGCGTTGGCCAAACCACCCTACCGCCAGCAGTTCGTACAGCTGTTTGGCCCGGCTATCGTCAACGATCCAGACCGCCTGGTTTCCGAGGCGATGTTTGCCCTCGTGCGCTATCAGATCGAAGACCCGTCCTTCCACGCCTTCACCAGCAAATACGATGCCTGGCTACAGGGCAAAGCCACGCTCAGCGCCGCCGAAATGCGCGGCCTCAAAGCCTTCAACGACCCGCAAAAAGGCAACTGCGCCGCCTGTCATCTGAGCCAGGCGACCGCCGACGGCCTGCCGCCACTTTTCACCGACACCCAGTACGAGGCGCTGGGCGTCCCGCGCAACCCGCACCTGCCCGCCAACAAAAATGCCAAACACTTCGACCTCGGGCTGTGCGGCCCCATCCGCAAAGATCTGACCAGCCAGACACAATACTGCGGCATGTTCCTCACCCCGACCTTGCGCAATGTCGATCGCCGCGCCGTGTTCTTCCACAACGGCGTCTACACCACGTTGAAGCAGGTCATGGACTTCTACAACCTGCGCAGCGTCCAACCCGACAAAATCTATCCCCGCGACGCTATCGGCAAGCTTGCCCTCTACAACGACATCCCCGAAGCACTGCACGGCAACGTCGATACCAAAGACGCTCCCTTCGACCGCAAGGTCGGCGACAAACGGGCGATGTCAGATCTCGATATCCAGGACATCATCGCGTTCGTGCACACGCTGGATGATGGCTATACGCCGATGCCAAAGCCGAGCGAGAGCGACGCCGTTGGTGCGAATTAGGCGAATAACCTATTCATCGCACGTCGCCTCGATCAGCAGCGCCTCATAAGCGTCCCAGCGCGTGCCCAGACCAACCAACCACCACGAAAGAAGGTAGGCGAGAAAGAGCGCCCAAAGCAGCAGACTGCCTAGCGCATGCGTCTGTTCCAAGGCCTGCCAGTCACCAAAACGCCAATCCTTGAATTGCACGTAGAGAATCGCCATTAGCGGCAACACCCCGAGCCGCTGAACGCTTCCCGTAAAAAGCCCCATCTGATACGCAAGCGACGACTTTCGCGCGCTGATGTAACGTCGACGACGCGCCAACTCGCTCTGGGGAAAGCGCCGCATCGCGACCACCAGTTCGCGCCACTGGTCATAGTCGTAATCCAGCTTGTGCGAAGACTTCTCGTGCCTGCGATAGAACGAACGCCATTCGCGTCGAACAAAACAAACCAAGCCGACTAACACGGCACCCAGCAGTAGCGTGGCGAATAGCCCGAGAAAAGTAAGTACGGCGCGAGACTTCACGAACTGTGTCGCAAACAACAGCGGCAGCCACAACACGGTGGCCACACCAAATGCCCATCGCTCTACGATGCCCGGCTTGTCGTCCGCGAGGTTCTTAGCGTACCGCTCGATATTCTGTTCGATCAGCACATAGGTAAGCGAATCGTTCGTCATGTGCATCCCTGCAGGCGATTTCAGCGAACCCATCATGATGCAAAGCTGGAGCGAAAGTGCACTCTGACCCGGAGACGACACAATCTAAGAGTAGGCCCGGATGGACTACAGCTATTCCCTAGGCCCTGCACGGCGGTGAGCCTTGACCGAATCGGCCGAATGTCCAGCCCGGCGAGCATCCGCCTCCCACCGTTGCCTTCCTGGGGGTAGAGGGCAACAAGAAAAAACCCGCCAACTAGGCGGGCTTTTCAATTCAAGAAGACGCCAGAGCGCTTACGCCAGCAAATCTCGATTTATCGGCTGCACAAAGGATCTATCGAATCATTTCGGCGTGAGGTGAAACAGCCCACCGTGCTCCGCGTCCTCCACCATCCAGAGCGAACCGTCCGGCGCTTCTTCGATGTCGCGGACGCGTTTGCCGATACTCCAGCGCTGGACCGCAGTGGCACCGCCCTTGCCGTCAAACGTGACGCGAACAATGGCTTCGCTGGCCAGGCCGCTGATCAGGGCGCTGCCGTTCCACTGCGGGAAAAGGTTGCCCTTGTAGAACATCAGATTGCCCGGTGCGATCACGGGAACCCAATAGATCACGGGTTTGACGAGATCCGGCCGCGTATCAGGGCTGGGTATGGGGACGCCATCGTAGTTGGCGCCATAGGAGACCAGCGGCCAGCCGTAGTTCTTCCCGCGCTCGATCAAGTTCAGTTCGTCGCCGCCGCGCGGGCCATGCTCGAGTTCCCACAGTCGGCCATCCGGCGCGAAGGCGAGGCCATAAGGTGTACGGTGGCCGACGGTCCAGGTTTCAGCCGGTGTCAGGTTGGGTCCGGGGAAGGTATAGGTGCTGACGACTGGTGCGGTCTTGGCTTTCTCCGTATCCGCTGGCGGATCGATCAGCGGGATGGTGTGCGCCCCGACCTTGCCTTCCCAAGGATTGCCCGGCGCGGGTTTGCCATCCAGCGTGAGCCGCAGCATCTTGCCGACCGGTTGACTAGGATCCTGCGCGGGCGTGAAACGCTGACGGTCGCCCACCGCGAGAAAGAGGTAGTTGCCGTCCGGTGAGAAGGCAATCGGGCCGCCGGCCTGGCCGCCCTTGCCGGTCGGCATTTGACGCCACAGCACCTGAAATCCGTCGAGCCGTGGCTGCTTGTCGTCGAGCACCAGGCGACCCCGTCCCATCGTAAAGCCGCCGCCATAAGCACCCGGCGCGACATACGTGAGATATACATTGTGGTCGATGGCATAGTGGGGCGAAAGAAACACGCCCAGCATGCCGTTCTGACCCTCGACGTAGCTGGCTGGGACGCCCTTGAGCTCTGTCTTAGCACCTTGCGGCGTGACCAGATCGACGCGGCCGACTTTTTCGGTCACCAGCATACGGCCATCGGGCAAGAATGCGATGCGCCAGGGCAGATCGAAGCTCGCCACTTTCGTGATGGTAAAGGGGAGATTCGGATCGGACGCCTGCTCGCCAGCGTTGGTCTGCGCATGGGCGACGCTTGTCAGTAGAGCTGCGAGCAAGGCCGCATTTGCCAGCTTCATCATTTGCATGTTTCCTCGCATCCGGATTAGCGGAAAATACTAGTGGCGGGAATGCCGTGTCGGTGTGATGGCGGCTTTTATCCGGGTCGCAAGGACGCCCGAGGCATTCGATAGCGGTTGCACGATACCTGGTGCGAAACACGCAAGGCGCTGAGTTGACGGGTTGTTGGGTCTGCGGCGAGCACCCGCCCCTCACCCCTGCCCTCTCCCCAAAGGGTAGAGGGGAAAAAAGAAAGCCCGCCGAATGGCGGGCTTTTTGATTCAACAGGACACTGGAAAACTTATCCCAGCAAAACCCGGTTCATCCGCTGCACGAACGCCGACGGGTCGGGCAGCTGCGCTCCTGCAGC
>CAIKJM010000074.1 GCA_903827735.1 uncultured Rhodanobacter sp.
GCCACACGGGACTAGCTGAAACACCGCGCACAATGGCAAGGTAGCGCTCATGTCGATTGAACCTGCCAATGCCTATGTGCGGCGCCTGACGACCTGGGACGCCGCGATGATCGTGATCGGCGGCGTGATCGGGGCCGGCATTTTCCGCAATCCCGCCACCATCGCCCAGCAGACGTCGTCCGGTCTGCAGGTGCTGAGCCTGTGGGTGATCGGTGGCCTGCTCACCCTGGCCGGGGTGCTCTGCTATGCCGAGCTGGGCGCGCGGCGGCCGCAGGCGGGCGGTACGTACGTTTATCTGCGCGAGGCCTTCGGCCAGCTGCCGGCGTTTCTGTTCGGTTGGACCATGGCGCTGATCAACTACCCCGGCAGCGTGGCCGCGGTGGCGACGATCTTCGCCGATTACTTCTGCACGGCGACCGGCCTGTCCGAACTGTGGGTGAAGCCGGTAGCGGCCGGCGGCATCGCTTTTATCGTGGGCATCAACCTGTTCGGCATTCGCGCTGGGGCCTGGGTGCAGAACGTTTTCACCGTGCTCAAGATCGCCGCCATCGTGCTGCTGGTGGTGGTCGGCCTGGTGCTGGCGCGGGGGCATCTGGGTACGGCACTGGCGGTGGATACCGTGCACCCGGTGTCGTCGTGGGCGTTTGTCGGTGCGCTGCTGCCGGTGCTGTTTACCTACGGCGGATTTCACTATCTCAACGATTTGGCCGGCGAAGTGCGCAACCCACAGCGCACGCTGCCGCGCGCGCTCGGCATGGGCATGGCCGGCGTGGTGATTTGCTATGTGCTGGTCAACTTTGCGTATCTGGCGGGCCTCGGTCACGCCGGCTTGGCCGCCAGCCACGCGCCGGCGGCGGACCTGATGCGCCGGCTGTTCGGCGAAAGCGGCGCCACGGTGATCGCCATCGGCATCGCCTGTTCGGCGTTCGGCTACTGCAATATCGCCATCGCCGGTGGCGCGCGGGTGCTGCAGACGATGGGCGCCGACGGCATGTTTTTTCGGGCGGCCGGTCGCATCGAACCGCGCACGCGCGCGCCGCAAATCGCGCTCGCCGCGCTGGGTGCGTGGGCGATCGTGCTGACCGTCTCCGGCAGCTTCAATCAGCTGCTCGACTACACCACCGTGGGCGAGTGGCTGGCGCACGTGTTCGGCATCGGCACGCTGTTCTGGTATCGCCGGCATTTCGCCGACCAGCCGTCGCCGTATCGGGTGCCGTTCTATCCGCTGCTGCCGCTGGTGTTTGTGATCACCGTGTTCAGCGTCATCGTGGCCACGGCGATCCATACGCCGGGCGATGCCGGCATGAGCCTGCTGATCATCGCGCTCGGTGTGCCGGCGTACTACGGCTGGCGCCGGGTCTCGCGGCTGCGCTAGCGCGCACTGTTTCGCCGCATCGAATGGTCGAGCTGGCGGGCTGCGCTTCAGCTGTCGGCGGCATACTTGATGAACTATCGATCGAGCCGCCCGCCCATGAAACGTTACGCACTGCTCTGGCCGCTGTGCCTGTTGGGACTGAACGCCTGCCATGCGACGGGAGCGTCGGCGACGATCGATCTGGCATCGGCCTCGCCCGCCGCACACGTGACGCTGGTGCAGGTGCAGCGCACGGGCAGCGCCGAGCAGGCGAGCGATGGCGTGATGCAGCAGCGTTACGCCTTTCAGCCATCGGCTCAACCGCAGATCACGATCGCGCCCGGCGATGGCAAGACGTGGGACTGGACCGGCAGGGGCGAGCTGCGTCTGCGCGTGCAGAACGCAATGCCGTGGGCGGTCACGCTCAATCTCGATATCGACAGCGCTGCCGGCGCGCAGCATCTGCACGCGACGGTCGGCCTGCCGGCTGGTCCCGCGCAGACGGTGGTGCTGCCGCTGCACGCCGAGTCGCCGCGCGGGCAAGGCATGCAGGCGCCGCCGCCCATGCCGTTCGACGACCGCGGGCAGCCGACCCTGCTGGCCACGACGGTGCAGGGCGTGGTCGATCTGCGCCAGGTCGGCGCGATCCGGCTAAGCATGCCGACACCGCAGGCGGCGCAGACGCTGTTGCTTGGTCGTATCGACACCGCAGCGGGCGAGGCAACGCTGCACGATGCCTACGCCGGCATTGTCGACCGCTACGGGCAGTTCACCCGCGCTCAGTGGCCGGAAAAAATTGCCGACGATGCGGCACTGCGCGCCGCCCATGCGGCCGAGCAATCGGCGCTGGCCAAGGCGCCGGACAAGCTCGCTGGTATGGATAACTACGGCGGACGTCTGGACGTCCATAATCTCACTGCCACCGGCTGGTTCCATGCGCAGAAGGCCAACGGCCGCTGGCAGCTGGTGACGCCGGATGGGCACGCGTTTTTCTCGCTCGGCGTCAACGCCGTGGTCGCCGACGGCGGCCGCAGCTATGTCGAAGGGCGCGAGTTCATGTTCAAGGATCTTCCGCCGAGCAGCGGCGCATGGTCATCGTTCTACGGCAGTGGCGACAGCCGCCAGCCGGATCAGGGCGCCAGCCAGGGCATCGGCTACAACCACGGCCGGTGGTTCGATTTCTATGCGGCCAATCTGTACCGGGTCGACGGTGACCCGTGGATGGACGCTTGGCGTACACGCACGTTGAATCGCCTGCGCGACTGGGGCTTCAATACCGTCGGCAACTGGAGCGATGCGTCGCTCGGCCGCGCGCATCGCGTGCCGTATACGCGCCCCATCAATGTTGCCGGCGACTACGCCAACGTCTCCGCCGGCTACGACTATTGGGGCCGCATGCCCGATCCGTTCGATCCGCGCTTCGTGCAGGCGACCGAGCGCGCGGTGGCGAATGCCAGCCGCGACGTGCGCGACGATCCCTGGCTGCTCGGCTATTTCGCCGACAACGAACTGGCCTGGGCCGGCGTCGGTCCGCAGGGTCGCTGGGGGCTGGCGCTGGGCACCCTGCGCGGCGATGCCAAGAGCCCGGCCAAGCAGGCGTTCATCGCGATGCTGCGGAAGAAGTACGTGGAGCCCGAAACGCTGGCCAGCGCCTGGGGGATTGCGCTGGGTTCCTGGGATGCGCTGAACGTCACGGCCTTCGCCGCTCCCATGCCGAACGAGGCGCATCCGGCGATCGCTGCGGACTACAGCGCGTGGCTAAGGCAGTACGCCGACACCTATTTCCGTACCGTGGCCGAGGCCATCCATCGGCAGGACACGCACCATCTGTTTCTCGGCGGCCGCTTCGCGGTCAATACGCCCGAAGCAGTGGCCGCCTGCGCGCAGTATTGCGACGTGGTGAGCTTCAACGTCTATGCCGATCTTCCGCAGCATGGCTTCGACGCGGCCGCGATGCACCAGCTCGACAAGCCGGTTTTGATCAGCGAGTTCCATTTCGGCTCCGCCGATCGCGGCCCGTTCGGCAAGGGCGTGGTGTCGGTCTATACCGAACAGCAGCGCGGCGAGGCTTACGCGACGTTCGTCGCCGCTGCAGCGGCCGACACCCACATCGTTGGCGCGCACTGGTTCGAATACGTCGATCAGCCGGTGAGCGGACGGCTGCTCGATGGCGAGAACAGCCATATCGGCCTAGTCGGCATCACCGATATTCCGTTCGGCGGTTTTGTCGAGGCGGTGCGTGCGGCCAACCACCAGGCCGCAAGCCCGCGCTGACGGTCATGCTGGGTTGCTAACGTCGGTCTGGTTAGCATGGGTTCCCACGTACGACTCATCTGCGGAGGCATGTCATGGATTTCTTCTTCAACGAACCGAACCGCGTCGTCGATCAAGTGCTGGGATCGCTGGCGCGGTCGCAGCCGCTGATCGTCGCTGAGCCCGGTTCCGGCGTGCGCATTCTGGCGCGCGCCGACTGGCGTGGTGAAAAGGTCGCCGTGCTGTCGGGCGGCGGTGCCGGCCATGAACCGTCGCACGCGGGTTTTGTGGGGCGCGGCATGTTGACCGCCGCGGTATCCGGAGAAGTGTTCGCTTCGCCCAGCGTCGCCGCGGTGTTGGCTGGCCTGCGGCACTGCGGCGGCAAGTCCGGCTGCCTTCTGGTCGTGAAAAATTACACCGGCGACCGACTCAATTTCGGCCTGGCCGCCGAGCAGGCGCGACGTGAAGGTATCGACGTGCGCATGGTGATCGTTGCCGACGACATCGCGCTGGCCGATGCGAGCCAGCCGCGCGGCATTGCCGGCACGGTGCTGATGCACAAGTACGTCGGCCATCTCGCCGAGCAGGGCCTTGCGCTGGATGAGCTGGCCAAGCGCGCCGAGCGTTTTGCCGGCCAGCTGATCTCGCTGGGCATGGCCTTGTCCAGCTGCACCCTGCCAGGGCACCCGATCGAGCGACGCAGTCCCGAGTTGGGCTTGGGCATTCACAACGAGCCGGGCGCCGAGCAGGTGGCGCCCAGGGATGCCGGTGAGGCGGTGGCTATCGTACTCAAGCCGCTGCTGGCCGAGGCGCAGCGGCGCTACGGCGACAAGCGCCGGCTGATCGTGATGCTCAACAATCTCGGCGGCTGTTCCACGCAGGAAGTGGCGGTGCTGACGGATGAGCTGCTCACGCGCATCGGCGTTGAGCGCATCGCTCTGCTGGTACGCCCGGCCGCCCTGATGACCTCGCTCGATATGCACGGTTTTTCGATCACGCTGCTGCCAGCCGATGACGACTATCTGGAGGCACTCAGCAGCCCCGTCGACGTGGCCGCATGGCCGGGCGTCTGCCAGCCGCACGCGCAGCAGACGTTCGCTGTCGCAGGCGATGCCGACGATGAGCCTGCTGTCGGCGAGCGCAGTTCCACCACGGAACAGGCGATTCAGCGAGTCACTGCCGCGCTGCGCAACGCGGAACAACAGCTCGACCAACTCGATGCGCGCAGCGGCGACGGCGATGCCGGCAGTACATTTGCCGCGGGCGCACGGGCCGTCGACGCTAAGCTAGCCAACGGTGCACTGAGCAGCGCGGAGCCTTCGCGTCTGAATGACGAGC
>CAIKJM010000075.1 GCA_903827735.1 uncultured Rhodanobacter sp.
CAGCCTCGGAGATTCCCGTGAGCGACCTGATTACCCATGTAACCGATGACGCCTTCGAACAGCAGGTGCTCAAGTCCGATACGCCCGTGCTGCTCGATTTCTGGGCCGAATGGTGCGGCCCGTGCAAGGCCATTGCGCCGATGCTGGACGAGCTGGCCAAGCAGTACGAAGGCAAGCTGCGCGTGGTCAAGGTGAACATCGATCAGAACCAGCAGACGCCGCGGACCTACGGCGTGCGCGGCATCCCGACCCTGATGGTGTTCAAGAACGGCAAGGTCGAAGCGACCCAGATCGGCGCCGTCAGCAAGGGTCAGCTGACCCAGATGATCGACAAGGCCATCTGAGCTAGCTCAGAGCCAAACCGCTTTACCGCGCCTGTCCGGCCGAGTCCGGCAGGCGCACGAGGCTTTACGCCGGCACCTGGCGGGTGCTAGATTCATTCAGTCCGTCGGGACAGTCCTGTCCCCGAGCGCCTTCTGCGCGACGCACAAACACCCCTCCTGAAGTTCAACGGCGCCCCGCGAGGATAGCCCGTGTCTGATAACGAAAATAAAAACCCCAACGACGCCAAAAGCGCCGATACCAAGCCTGCATCCGAAGGCAAGCCCGAGCCGCGCCAGCGCGCGCCGCGCCGCACCGCGGCGGAGATGGCTGCCGCGCGGGCCGCGGCGGCTGAGAAGTCCGGCGCAGCGCACGCACCGCCGGCCCATCAGCCGAACGTAGAGCGCTCCACGCCACCGGCGTCGGCACCGGCAAATCCGCCGCCTGCAGCATCGTCTTCCCACCAACCGCCGCTGCCTTTGCCTCGCGCCTCGCATGAGCCGCGCGAATCGGCGACGTCTCACGGCAATAGCCACGGCAACGAGTCCGCCCAGCCGGGCAATACGGCGCAGGCGCCGAACCCGAACGCGACTCCGCGGGATGGCAATCAGGCGCAGCCGCACGCTTCCAGCGCCAACCAGAATTCATCAAACCAGGCGTCATCCAACCAGGGCTCATCGAATCAGGGCACGCCGCCGCCTTCTTCGAATCAGCCTTCGTCTGGCCAGCCGTCGTCGACGCCACCTTCGTCGAACCAGGGCCAGCCAAGCCAGCATGGCTCGAACCCTGGCCAGCCGAACGGCGGCCAGGGTCAGAATCCGAACGGCGGCCAGAACGCCGGGCAGCATCCGAACCAGGGCAATAACCCGAACAACCCCAACAACCCGCGCGACCGCGACCCACGTGGCCGCCGCC
This sequence comes from uncultured Rhodanobacter sp., assembly GCA_903827735.1. Taxonomy (GTDB): domain Bacteria; phylum Pseudomonadota; class Gammaproteobacteria; order Xanthomonadales; family Rhodanobacteraceae; genus Rhodanobacter. The sequence goes on from CAIKJM010000075.1 coordinate 1,237, forward strand.
GTCGCAACGAACGCAACGAGCGCGGTCCGCAGCAGGGTTCGCAGCGTCCGCAGAACAATCCGCGGCCCAACCCGAACGGCCTGCCGGTCGACGACGACAACGCCGATCCGGGCAGCAACGATCGCGTCATCAACCTCACCGAACTGAAGCGCATGAAGGCGCCGCAGCTGCTGGAATTCGCCGAGTCGCTGGGCGTCTACGAGGGCGTGGCGCGCGCGCGCAAACAGGACGTGATCTTCAACGTGCTCAAGGCGCACGCCCGCTCCGGCGGCGGCATCTGGGCTGAGGGCGTGCTGGAAATCCTGCAGGACGGCTTCGGCTTCCTGCGCTCGGCCGATGAGTCCTACCTGGCCGGTCCCGACGACATCTACGTGTCGCCCAGCCAGATCCGCCGCTTCAACCTGCGCACCGGCGACTACATCACCGGCCGCGTGCGTCATCCGAAGGAAGGCGAGCGCTACTTCGCCATGCTGCGCGTCGACGACATCAACGGCGATCCGCCGGAAGCGTCGAAGAACAAGATGCTGTTCGAGAACCTGACGCCGCTGTTCCCACGCAAGGCGTTCAAGCTCGAACGCGGCAACGGGTCCAGCGAAGACATCACCGGCCGCGTGCTCGATCTGATCGCGCCGATCGGCAAGGGCCAGCGCGGCCTGATCGTGTCGCAGCCGAAGTCCGGTAAGACGATGATGCTGCAGAACATCGCGCAGGCCATCCAGTACAACCATCCCGAAGCGCATCTGATCATGCTGTTGATCGACGAGCGTCCGGAAGAAGTTACCGAGATCGCCCGCACCGTGCGCGCCGAGGTCATCAGCTCTACCTTCGACGAGCCGGCCGTGCGCCACGTGCAGGTCGCCGAGATGGTGATCGAGCGGGCCAAGCGCCTGGTCGAGCACAAGAAGGACGTGATCATCCTGCTCGACTCGATCACCCGCCTCGCCCGCGCCTACAACACCGTGATCCCCAGCTCCGGCAAGGTGCTGACCGGCGGTGTCGACGCCAATGCACTGCAGCGTCCGAAGCGCTTCTTCGGCGCCGCGCGCAACGTCGAGGAAGGCGGCAGCCTCACCATCATCGCCACCGCGCTGACCGAAACCGGCAGCAAGATGGACGAGGTGATCTACGAGGAGTTCAAGGGCACCGGCAACATGGAAGTGCATCTGAGCCGCCGCATTTCCGAGAAGCGCGTGTACCCGGCGATCGATATCAACCGCTCCGGCACCCGCCGCGAGGATTTGCTGATCGATCCCGACCTGCTGGCGAAGATCTGGATCCTGCGCAAGCTGCTGCACCCGATGGACGAACTGAGCGCCATCGAGTTCATGCTCGACAAGATGAAGAACACCAAGTCGAACGACGAGTTCTTCAATTCGATGAAGCGCTGATCGCCTGACACAGGCGTTAGACGGAGAGGCCGGCAGATTGCCGGCCTTTTCGGTTTCTGGCGATCGCCCGCCGGGGCGCGCGGGTGCCTGCGCCAATCCGCACCTCCACGAGCGCGAGCATCATCTGAACTCTCGCGTACAATTATCCGCCGGCATGCCCTTTTGTTGTCATGTCGCACCCCCATTAGTCTGTGCACATCCAAGCAAGGCGAGTCCCCGTGTCCATACCCAGCGCCGTCAAGAACACGCCGATTCAGGGCCGCCAGCAGCTCACCGACTACCTTGCCGCCGGCGAAAAGCCGCGTGAGGCGTGGCGCATCGGTACCGAGCACGAAAAGTTCGGCTTCCGCACCGACGACCTGCGCGCGCCGACCTTCGAGGGCGAGCGCGGCATCAAGCATCTGCTGGAAACCATCGCCACCCGCTACGGCTGGGACGTGACGCGCGAGGGCGAAAACCCGGTCGCACTTTCAAGAAATGCGGCCTCGATCACGCTGGAGCCGGCCGGCCAGCTGGAGCTGTCCGGCGCGCCGCTGGAAACCATCCACCAGACCTGCACCGAAGTGAACACGCACCTGGAAGAAGTGCGCTCGATCGCTGATGGCATGGGCCTGGGCTTTCTCGGCATGGGCTTTCAGCCGAAGTGGAAGCGTGACGAGATGCCGTGGATGCCGAAAGGCCGCTACAAGATCATGCGCGAGTACATGCCCAAGGTCGGTTCGCTCGGCCTGGACATGATGACGCGCACCTGCACGGTGCAGGTGAACCTGGACTTTTCCAGTCAGGCGGACATGATCAAGAAATTCCGCGTCAGCCTGGCGCTGCAGCCGATCGCCACCGCGCTGTTCGCCGATTCGCCGTTCACGGAAGGACGCCCAAACGGCTATCTGTCGTATCGCTCGCACATCTGGACCGATACCGACAAGGATCGCACCGGCATGCTCGACTTCGTCTTCGACGACAGCTTTGGCTACGAGCGCTACGTCGATTACATCCTCGACGTGCCGATGTATTTCAGTTTTCAGGACGGCAAGTACATCGACCTGGCCGGGCAGGACTTCAAACGGTTCATGGCCGGCGAACTGGCGCAGCTGCCGGGCACCAAGGCCAGCATGAAAGACTTCGCCGACCACCTGACCACCGCATTTCCGGAAGTACGCCTCAAGCAGTACCTGGAAATGCGCGGCGCCGACGGCGGCCCGTGGAACCGGCTATGCGCGCTGCCCGCGCTGTGGGTCGGCCTGCTGTACGACGATGAGGCGCTGGACGCGGCGTGGGATCTGGTCAAGGACTTCAGCCGCGAAGAACGCCATGCCCTGCGCGACGGCGTGCCGAAATATGGCCTCAAGCTGCCGTTCCGCAACGGCACCGTGCGCGACCTGTCCGAAGAAGCGTTGAAGATCGCCAGCAACGGCCTCAAGCGCCGCGCCATGCTCAACCAGCACGGCGCTGACGAAAGCATCTTCCTCGAGCCGATGATCGAAATCGTCCAGGCCAACCAGACCCCCGCCGAGCGCAAGCTTGAACTGTTCCACGGCCCCTGGAACGGCAGCGTCGACCCGGTGTTCCGCGAATTCGCCTACTGAGACAGCCCACGGCGGAATAGCGTAGGTTGGCGGTGAGCGCACGCGAACCCCAACCTATGTCGCGATAGACCAGGCGACTGACTCACCAGCGCGCATCGGCTTGCACGTCGATCCCGCCAACGGATATTCGGCCGGCACGATCCACGGTGTGCGCTCGAGCGCGATGCGTTCTTTATTGCGCGGCAGACGATAAAAATCTGGACCATGAAAGCTGGCAAAGGCTTCGAGCCGATCGAGCCGATCGACCTGCTCGAACGCTTCGGCATACAGCTCCAGCGCCGCGTGCGCCGTGTAAAGACCGGCGCAGCCGCAGTCCGTTTCCTTCGCTTCGAGCGGATGCGGCGCGCTATCAGTACCGAGGAAAAAATGCGTGTCACCGCTGGTCGCCGCCTGCAGCAAGGCCGTGCGATGCGTCTCCCGCTTGAGGATCGGCGCGCAATAG
>CAIKJM010000076.1 GCA_903827735.1 uncultured Rhodanobacter sp.
CAGCGAAGAAGACGCTGTGTCGATGATTGTTGACGGCTTCTGCAAGCAGGTGTTCCGCGAGCTGCCGATGGAGTTTGCCGTCGAGGCGAAGAAGCTGCTGGAAGTGTCGCTCGAAGGCGCGGTGGGCTGATGAGCGTCGTGGCGGAAAAAACGGAATCGCTACTGCAACTGCGGCCGGCGACTGCAGAGGACGTAGGCGAGATACTGTCGCTGATCCGCGAGCTGGCCGACTACGAAAAGCTGCTGCACGAAGTCGAGGCGACGGAAGCGGATCTCACGCGTGACCTGTTCGGTGCCGCGCCCCGCGCGCATTGCGATATCGCCATGTGGAACGGCGAAGTCGCCGGCATGGCGTTCTGGTTCTACAACTATTCGACTTTTCTCGGTCGCGCGGGCATCTACCTGGAAGACCTTTTCGTGCGGCCCGCCTTTCGCGGCAACGGCATCGGCAAGGCCCTGATCGCGCACCTGGCGCAGCGCTGCGTTGATGAAAACCTGTCGCGGCTGCAGTGGTCGGTTCTGGACTGGAATGCGCCGTCCATCGCGTTCTACAAATCGCTGGGCGCCGACGTGATGCGCGAGTGGCTGGCCTGCCGCATGAGCCGCAAGGCAATAGATGCGCTGGCAGCGAGTTATGTCCATGTCGAGGCGTCTTCATGAGTTTCAAAAACTACCGTGTATTCAGTCTTCAAAAGGATTGCGGCATGACGTCGTCTTCAAGGATTTTGCTGTGTCTGCTGGTCGCCGCCGGCGTGGCCGGCTGCAGCGTGCCGATCAAGCACCAAGTTTTCATCGCACCGCAGATCAGTGGCACAGTGACGCGCGCGGGCCAACCGGTGCAAGGCATGCACATGCAGCTGGTCGACGTGTTGAACGGAACGGGCGAGCCGCAGCCCGGAGCCCAGACGCAGGAAGCGGTCACCGATGCGCAGGGTCATTTCTCGCTGGGACCGATCAAGCAGCTGGCGCACAAGGTCGACAACCCGCTGTTTAAAGTAGATCAGCACACCGTGCCGTGGGGCCTGCGCATGTCGCAAGACGCGCAGACCTGGCAGGTCGGTTGGGTGTCCGATCCGGACATGCTGGGCGAGGTGCCTCAGACGATGGTCACCGCACAGTGCGATCTGGCATCCGACAGCAGGTCCAGCACGATCGAGGGCGATGTTGCCGTCGTCGGCATGGGTCCTTGCAAGCTGAAAGTTGCAGTGGCTTCTACGAAATGAGCGCGAAATGGAGTCTTGTGCAAATCAGTCTTCTGTGTGCTTCGGCGTGTTCGTTGAGTGCCTGTGTGCCGTGGCCGCACCACGAACTGAGCGCGCCGGAGATCATCGGCAGCATCGAAAATTCCGGCGCGCCCGTGCCGCATGCGCATATTCAGCTGATCGACCGGCTTGACGCATCCGGCAACGCAACCGGCAAGGCGAAGACCCTGGAGGTTGTTGCTGACGCTAGGGGACATTTTCAGATCGGACCGATTCGCCGATTTGCATGGGCGTCTCACGTCGGTGATCGACCTGTGCCGTGGGGCTTGAGTTTTTCCGTCAACGGCGAGCCGATGCGCGCGGGATGGTTGTCCGATCCTGCAGGAAAAGGTTTTGTACTGGACGAGCCCGTCATCGCCATCTGTGACTTGAAATCATCGGCGGTGAGCAGTGGCATCGGTGGTTACCAACAATTGCAAGGTCGTGGCGTGTGTTCCATGGCCGTCGTGGGATCAAAGTAATGGGCATGCTGACAATCGAAAACCTGCACGCCCGCGTCGAGGGCAAGGAAATTCTCAAGGGCCTCAGCCTCACCGTGAACGCGGGCGAGGTGCACGCCATCATGGGGCCGAACGGCGCGGGCAAATCCACTTTGGGCAACGTGCTGTCCGGTCGCGACGGTTACGAAGTTACGGCCGGCTCGGTGATCTACAACGGCATCGATCTGCTCGCGCTGGATCCTGAAGAGCGCGCCGCGGCCGGCGTGTTTCTGGCGTTTCAGTATCCGGTGGAAATTCCCGGCGTCAATAACACCTACTTTCTGCGCGCCGCATTCAACGCGCAGCGCAAGGTGCGCGGCGAGAAGGAACTGGACTCCATGCAGTTTCTGAAGCTGGTGCGCGAGAAGCTGAAGGTGATGCAGATCTCCGACGAGCTGCTGCATCGCGCGGTCAACGAAGGGTTCTCCGGCGGCGAAAAAAAGCGCAACGAAATATTTCAGATGGCCGTGCTGGAACCGCAGCTGGCGATTCTTGACGAAACCGATTCGGGTCTCGATATCGACGCGCTGAAGCAGGTGGCGCAGGGCGTGAATACGCTGCGTTCGCCCGAGCGCGCGTTCCTGATGATCACCCACTATCAGCGCCTGCTCGATTACGTGGTGCCGGACTTCGTACACGTGCTGGCCGACGGCCGCATCGTCGAAAGCGGCGACAAGTCGCTGGCGCTGAAGCTGGAAGCGCAGGGCTATGCCGGTGTCGCCGAACGCCATCCGGCAGGAGCGTCGGCATGAGCCAGTCGGCACCACTGCCGCTGGTGACTGCGCTGCTGGATGCGCCGCTGCCCCCCAGCGGTATCGGCTGGCTGGACGCATTGCGGCAGGAAAACCGCGAGGCGTTTGCCGCCGGCGGTTTGCCCGACACCCGCGTCGAAGCGTGGAAGTACACCGCCCTGCGCGCGCTGTCGCAGCGCGGGTTCGCGCGCGGCGATGCCGATGCGCAGACGCGCGTTGTGGATGCGTCGACGCTGTCGCTGCCGGGCGTCGACGGGCCGCGGCTGGTGTTCGTCAACGGCGAATTTCGTGCTGATCTTTCGGCGATCGATGCGCCGCCGGCTGGACTCACCCTGCAGCCGCTGTCGCAGGCATTGAAGGGCGATGCCGAGCCGCTGCGCTTCGCGCTATCGCGTTCGGCATCGCCTGCAAGCGCGC
>CAIKJM010000077.1 GCA_903827735.1 uncultured Rhodanobacter sp.
ATCGCCGCCCCGTCCTTTGGCTATACCATGAAACAGCGCCGCCAGCAGCAGTATTTCCGGCTTGGGCAGAGCGCCCCAGATTTGGCAAGCGATGGGAAATTCGCCGATCGCCGACGGCTCGGCGAAACGCGCTACGTTACGCAGCACGCGCAGGGTGTGCTCGTCCACCGTGTACACGTGAAACAGGTCGTACTGCATGCGGCCGAAGACCTTGCCGAATGCCGGAAGAATCGCGGCCAGCAGGCCGTGCCGATTCATGCTCCACAGCGCGTTGACCGCGGGCGCGCCGCGGCGAAGCAGATGCAGAAACGCATCCAGCACGCCGCGATCGGCCGAGAGCGACTCGCCGTGCGCGGCGGTGGCCTGATGGATGCGGCGCATGGTGTCGGCGGTAAAACCGATCACGCCCGGCTGATCGAGCCGCGCAATGAACACGTCGACCAATGCCGACGGCCGCTGCAGAAAAAGCTCGGGATCGCGTGCCGCAAGCCGCTTGCCGAAACGCACAAAATCGGCGCCCGCCGGCTGAGCCTCCGACGGCGCCTCAAGCATTTCCTCGAAACGCTCGGCTACCTGCACACCGAGCCGCTCGATCTGCGTGGCGGCACGGTAATAGCCCTGCATGAACTGTTCGACGCCGAGATTTTTTTCGTGCTCGTCCTCAAAGCCCAGCCGCGCCGCCAGCGCGCGCTGGTAGTCGAACAGCAGTCGCTCCTCGGCCCGGCCGGCTTCCAGATGCAGTGCGTACCGGTAGCGCTGCAGCGTGGCTTCGGATTCCTCAAGCGCCAGCTGCTCGGCCGAGTCGAGCAAGCCCTCGGTCACCAGATCGGCAAAACCGTTCGCGTGCGCCAGCCGGCGGCCGAGCCAGCGCAGCGCGTCGAGCGTGCGCAGACCGCCCGGACCATCCTTGAGGTTGGGTTCCAAATTGTGGGCCGTATCGTCGTAACGGGCATGACGCGCATCGCGTTCGGCCAGCCGCGCCGCCAGATATTTTGTCGGCGGCCACAGCTCCGGGTCGTCAATGATTCCGCGTAGCCGGTCGCCCAACAGCTGATCACCGGCCAATCGACGTGCGTCCAGCAGGCTGGTGAACACACTCAAATCCCTGGATGCCAGATCACGGCATTGCGCCGTATCGCGTACGGCGTGCCCTACCTTCAGGCCAACATCCCACAACGTGGCGAAAAACTGTTCCAGCGCGCGCAAGCGCGCAGGCGCAGGCGCTTCGACCAGGGCCAGCAAATCCACGTCCGAATACGGAAACAACAGGCCTCGACCAAATCCACCCACGGCAAACAGCGCCGCGCCGCTGACATCGCCCAGGCAAGCCATCCATACGTGCGCAACCACGCGTTCCACCGATTCCCCACGCCGACGTGCCAGCAATGTGGCATCACCACCATCGCGAAAGGCCGTGGTCAGAGTGCGATTGACATCACCCAGCAGCTGTCGCAATGCCAGGCGCGCCTCGGCCGAAACACCAGACCGCGGCACCGCTATGGGAAGGCGCGGCAGCGGCGGTAACGCAACAGGAGTCAGTCGCGCATTCATGACGTCGCTCGATGGGGGCGTTGTCGTCGCCACAAAAACCATGCTCCCAAAAGGCCTGTCACCGAAGTGATAGCGAGCACGTAACCAGCCGGGTTATGCAGTCCGACGTAGTCAGCAAAGAAAATTCCACTTGCTGCCACAAAAACTTGCAGAACCCACGTTATACATACGTGCCAAAACGGATTGGGCACTGAAAGACGTTTCAGCCTCAGCGCAACGAGTAACGACGGGAGCCAGAGGACGCCAAGGAGAAAACCGACAACGAAAGCAGCGAACGAATAATTCATTGAGCTGCGTCTCGGCAATATTATTCAGGCGTCGGGCCACGCTGTGAGTATCTCGAAACCATCGTCCGTGACCGCGATGGTGTGTTCCCACTGCGCCGACAGCGAGTGGTCCTTGGTCACCACGGTCCAGCCGTCCGGCAATTGCCGGGTCTGCGGCTTGCCGGCGTTGATCATCGGCTCGATGGTAAAGGTCATGCCCTTCTTCAACTCAACGCCCGCACCCGGCTTGCCGTAATGCAGTACCTGGGGCTCGTCGTGGTAGACCTTGCCGATGCCGTGGCCGCAGTACTCGCGCACCACGCTGAAACCGGCCGCCTCGGCATGCTGCTGAATCGCGTGACCGACGTCGCCCAGCGTCGCGCCCGGACGCACGACCCTGATGCCATTCATCATCGCCTCGAAGGTGGTATCGACCAGCCGCTTGGCCAGCACCGACGGCGTACCGACGAAGTACATGCGGCTAGTGTCGCCGTGCCAGCCGTCCTTGATGACGGTGACATCCAGGTTGACGATGTCGCCATCCTTCAGCACCTTGCCCTCGTTCGGGATACCGTGACAGATCACGTGGTTGACCGAAGCGCACAGGGTTTTGGGGAAACCGTGATAGCCGACGTTGGCCGGAATCGCCTGCTGCACGTTGACAATGTAGTCGTGGGCGAGCCGATCGAGCTCTTCGGTGGTCACACCGGGTTTGACGTGATCCTTGAGCATCGCCAGCACGTCGGCGGCCAGTTTGCCGGCAACGCGCATGCCTTCAAGGTCTTCAGCGGATTTGAGAGTAATAGCCATAAGTCCTGCCTAGATGGCGACGCAGGTCGGCCGGTTCAACTTAAAGAATCCGCCGCAACTTGCCGCAAAGCCGATGCACCGGCTACAATTCGGGAGTTTTGCTGACCTGACGTCGCCGCTTTTAAAGGCTGCGCAGCGCAAAGCGTACCGGGATTGTAACCGTCACGCGGTGCAATACCCAACCAAACGCCACACACGTATCGGCACCGCCTTCGGGGTGCTGCGCTCGATCTCACCATTTAATGGGACGTTCGCGGTCGAAGTCGGGGGTACGTGGAGGTCCCAACCCCCAGACCTTATAAAGGTCCATGCAAGGAGTTTCACCATGGCACAAGTCACCATGCGTCAAATGCTCGAGGCCGGCGTCCATTTCGGTCACCAGACCCGTTACTGGAACCCCAAGATGGCTCCGTACATCTTCGGCGCCCGCGGCAAGATCCACATCATCAATCTCGAAAAGACCCTGCCGCTGTTCACCGACGCGATGAATTTCCTGTCGGCGCTGGCGCAGAAGCGCGGCACCATCCTGTTCGTCGGCACCAAGCGTTCGGCCCGCGAGCCGTTGGCCGAAGAGGCTGCACGCGCCGGCATGCCGTATGTCACCTCGCGCTGGCTCGGCGGCATGCTGACCAACTTCCGCACCGTCAAGCAGTCCGTGTCGCGCCTGAAAGAGCTGGAAGCGGCCGAGACCGACGGTTCGTTCGAGAAGCTGGTCAAGCACGAAGTGCTGTCCCGTCGCCGTGAGCGCGACAAGCTGCAGGCGTCGCTGGGCGGCATCAAGGACATGAACCGCCTGCCCGACGCGCTGTTCGTCGTGGACATCGGCCATGAAGACATTGCTGTGCAGGAAGCCAAGAAGCTCGGCATCCCGGTGATCGCCGTGGTCGACACCAACTACAACCCCGAGCTGGTCGACTACGCCATCCCGGGCAACGACGACGCTATCCGCGCCATTCAGCTGTATGCCCGCGCGGCGGCCGACTCGATCCTGGAAGGCAAGGCCGCTGCGCCGGCCGCCGCACAGGGCAATGCCGACGATTTCGTCGAGCTCGACGAGGAAGGCAACCCGGTGGCCAAGGTCGACCGTAAGCAGGCGGCGCCGCGCCGCGATGCCGCCCCGAAGAAGGGTGCAGGCGCTCCGCGTCGTGACGGCGGCCGCGACGGTGGCCGTGGTTCGCGCGACGGCGCTTCCGCCAAGTAAGCCGGTGCAGCGACGGCCTCTGGCCGTCGTCTCGCCCTGAGACACCAACGCCGCTGCGGGCAACCGCCGCGGCGTATCCAATCCAAAGCTTTGGAGAAATACCCATGAGCAACATTTCCGCCCAGCTGGTTAAGGAACTGCGCGAGCGTTCCGGCGCCGGCATGATGGAATGCAAGAAGGCCCTCGTCGAAAACAACGGCGACATCGAGACCGCGATGGAGTGGCTGCGCAAGTCAGGCCTGTCCAAGGCCGACAAGAAGGCCAGCCGCGTGGCCGCCGAAGGCCGCATCGTGGCCGCCCAGGCCGGCAAGACTGCCGTGCTGGTCGAAGTCAACTGCGAGACCGATTTCGTCGGCAAAGACGCCAGCTTCCTGAAGTTCACCGACACCGTCGCCGATATCGCGCTGAAGTCGGGCGCGACTGACGTCGACGCGCTGAAGGCCGCCGCTTACCCGGATGCCGGCAACGTCGAAGAAGCCGCCAAGGCCCTGATCGCCAAGATCGGCGAGAAAATCGACGTGCGCCGCATGGCCCGCGTCGAGAGCGATGGCGTGATCGGCAGCTACATCCACGGCGGCCGCATCGGCGTGCTGGTGTCGCTCAAGGGCGGCTCCGAGGAGCTGGCCAAGGGCATCGCGATGCATGTCGCCGCCATGAACCCGGCGCACATCCGCGCCGAGGACGTGCCGGCCGATTTCGTCGCCAAGGAAAAAGACATCGCGCTGAGCCAGATGACCGAGAAGGACAAGGCCAAGCCGGCCGAAATCCTTGAGAAGATCATCGCCGGCAAGATCAACAAGATCGTCTCCGAGGTCACCCTGCTGGGCCAGCCGTATGTGCTGGACACCAATACCACGGTGGCCGAGGCGCTGAAGAAGGAAGGCGCAGACGTGGTCACCGTCGTGCGTCTGGCCGTCGGCGAAGGCATCGAGAAAGTGGAAGAGGATTTCCACGCCGAAGTGATGAAGCAGGCCGGCCTGGCCTGAGTCAGCGCCGTAAACAAGCAAAAAAGCCGCGGCAAACCGCGGCTTTTTTGTATCTGCTGTCGCGGCTGGAACATCTGCTCGCATGCCGCCCGACTAGGCGAAACCTCTCCCCGTCATTGACGACAGCCGTTACACTGCCGCTGTTTTGCCACACAAACCCGGAGACCCCATGAGCACCCCGCTGAATTACGGCCGCATTCTGCTCAAACTTTCCGGTGAAGCCCTGATGGGCCAGGGCGATTACGGCATCGACCCCAAGGTGATCGGCCGGCTCGCCGACGAAATCATCGAAGTCCAGCGCGCTGGCGCCGAGATCGGCGTCGTCATCGGCGGCGGCAATATCTTTCGCGGCGCCGGACTGGCAGCTGCCGGCATGGACCGCGTGACCGGCGACCACATGGGCATGCTGGCCACGGTGATGAACGCGCTGGCGATGCAGGACGCGATTGAAAAGCGCAACGGCTTTGCCCGCGTGATGAGCGCTATTCAGATCCACGACGTCAGCGAGGATTTCGTGCGCCGCCGCGCGATCCGCCATCTCGAAAAGGGCCGCATCGTGCTGTTCGCTGCCGGCATCGGCAATCCGTTCTTCACCACCGACTCTGCCGCGGCGCTGCGCGCGGTCGAAATCGGCGCCGACCTGCTGCTGAAAGCCACCAAGGTCGACGGCGTCTACACCGCCGACCCGGCCAAGCACAGCGACGCGGTGCGCTACGACCGGCTCGACTACGACGAGGTGATCGAGCGCAAGCTGGCGGTGATGGATACCGCCGCCATCGCGCTATGCCGCGACCACGACATGCCGCTGCGCATCTACGACATGACCGTGCCGGGCAACCTCATGCGCATCATGCACGGTGAGCCGATCGGCACCCTGGTCGACGGCGGCTGAACCGCCCGCCGGAGCGCGTTTATCGCTTACAGCTCGCCGTAACCCGGCTGCTATAATCACCTGCTAGCCAGATTCATCGGGAAACGTTTCATGATCAACGACATCAAGACCGACGCCCAGACCCGCATGGGCAAAAGCATCGAGTCACTCAAGCACGACCTCACCCGCATCCGCACCGGCCGCGCCAGCACCGCGCTGGTCGATAACATCAAGGTGTCCTACTACGGCGCGGATATGCCGCTGACCCAGGTCGCCTCGGTGTCGCTGGCCGACGCGCGCACGATCATCATTACGCCGTGGGAAAAGCCGATGGTGGCGCCGATCGAAAAAGCGCTGATGGCTTCGGATATCGGCGTCACGCCGACCACCGCCGGCACGGTGATCCGCCTCAACATGCCGCCGCTGACCGAAGAGCGCCGCCGCGAGCTGGCCAAACACGTGGGCCACGAGGGCGAGAACGCGAAGATCGCTATCCGCAACGTGCGCCGTGACGCGCTTCAGCAGATCAAGGACCTGCTGAAGGAAAAGCTGATCACCGAAGACGACGAGCGCCGCGTCGATGACGAAATTCAAAAGCTCACCGACCGCGCCGTGAAAGATGTGGATGCCGTGGTCAAGGCCAAGGAAGAGGAGCTGATGGCGCTCTGAGCGCCATCGCCCTTTGCATGTCCGGCGCCGAAGCCGCTCGGGTTCCGCGCCATATCGCCATCGTGATGGATGGCAACGGCCGCTGGGCCAAGGCGCGCCATCGTCCGCGCAGTTTCGGCCACAACGCCGGTCGCAAGGCGGTGCGCGAAGCGATCGAATCGTGCATGCGCGAAGGCGTGCAGACGCTGACCGTATTCGCCTTCTCCAGCGAGAACTGGCAGCGCCCGCCCGAAGAAGTGATGGCGCTGATGAGTCTGTTCGTGCGGGCGCTGGACAAGGAAGTGGACGAGCTGCACAGCAACGGTGTGCGCCTGCGCTTTGTGGGTGATTTGAGCGCGTTCGATGAACCTCTGCGCGAACGCATGCACGCCTCAATGGCGCGCACTTCCGGCAACGACAGGCTGCACGTCAGCATCGCGGTGAATTACGGCGGCCGCTGGGATATCGTGCAGGCGGCGCGCCAGGCGGCCGACGCGGTGAAGCGCGGAGATTTGCGCTCCGACCAGATCGACGAGGCGACGCTGGGCCAGTGGATGACACTGGCCGAACTGCCGCCGCTGGATCTTTTCATACGCACCGGCGGCGAAACCCGCATCAGCAATTTTCTGCTGTGGCAGGCTGCATACGCCGAACTGTATTTTACCGACGTGCTCTGGCCCGATTTCGATCGGGACTGCCTGCGTCTCGCCATCGACGACTATGCCCGCCGCGAGCGCCGTTACGGCCGCACCGGTGAGCAGGTCGCTGCCGTCAACTAAGGATTCCGATGCTGCTACAGCGCGCCATCACCGCCGCGATACTCGCCCCGCTGGTGATTCTTGTGATCCTGTTTGCGTCGACGGCGCTGTTTGCCGCGGTCGCAGCGGTGGCGTTTCTTGCCGCGCTGTGGGAATGGGCGCGCCTGAGCGGTCTGAAAAACGTCGCGCTGCAGGCGGTCTGGCTGACCGGGTCGGCGGCGGTATTCGTCCTGCTTTGGATGGCGCGGTTCACCCTCGTGGCACCCGCCGTGGTTGGCCTCGGCGTGCTCTGGTGGCTGGTCGCCTGCATTTGGCTACGTCATTTCGCTTACGGCGCCGCGCCGACCTTGGAAAACCGTGCGCTGAAACTGCTCGCCGGTGTGTTCGTGATTTTTCCCGCGTGGGTTGCGGTGATCACCATCCACGCCGGCCTGCCGCACGGCCACGGTCTGGCTCTGTTATCGCTGGTGATCGTCTGGGCAGCCGATATCGGGGCCTATTTCAGCGGCCGCACCTTCGGCAAGCGCAAACTTGCCCCGCAGATCAGCCCGGGCAAGACCTGGGCTGGCGCCTACGGCGCATTGGCGGCTGGCGTTGTGGTCACCGCGCTGGGCGGCTGGTGGCTGCTTGACGTTCGCGGCGGACAGCTGATCGGGCTGGCGGTGCTCGCCGCTGTCACCGTCGGCGCATCGATTGTCGGCGACCTGATCGAAAGCCTGATGAAGGGCCACGCGCAGGTAAAGGATTCGGGCACCATGATTCCCGGCCACGGCGGCATGATGGATCGCCTGGACAGCGTCTTTGCCG
>CAIKJM010000078.1 GCA_903827735.1 uncultured Rhodanobacter sp.
CGTCAGATGCCTGTAGCCCGAAGAGTCCATCAGGTTGCACGCTGACGACTCGGATACCTTTAGCGCCGTCCGAACTTAGCACCAGCCGGTCGCTCCCGTTGAGCCATCGCAGGCTTCCATGCCCATCGTCTTGATCCACCGAGAGGTGCGTGCCGAAAAGCGACAAGGTGCCTGAACTGGACCGGGTTGCATCGTGTTCGGCGGAGCTCGCGATAACCCGGCTCGCGGCGACCGCGCGATAAGGCACGACGACGGTCAATGCTATTACCATGACCAGCACCCAGTCCCACACGCGCGGCATGTTAGCCGCCTGTTCCAGCATTATCAGTCGCCGCTTCAGATGAAGGAACGATGGTGATGCGACACCGGCTAGGCCAGTTGGCATGGGCGATTCCACACCTAACCGCAACAGCAGCCGCCCATAGTTGTCCGGACGCACCCGCTGCAGGCGCAACGCCTGACTGTCGCAGGCAGCCTCACGATTCAGGCCGTACTCGCGCACCGCCAAATGCACCAGTGGATGGAAGAAAAACAGCCAGCGCGCGACGACCGGTGCCCATACCAGCCATAAATCATTGCGGCGCAAGTGGGCCAGCTCGTGCGCAAGCGCCATGGCACATTCCTCGGCTGTGAGAGTGTGCCGGCTTGGCCACAGCACGACCGGGTGGCGCAGACCGGTAACCTGGGGTGTCTCAAGCGCATGACAGACACGCAGCTCAGGACATATTCGGAGGCCAAGTTGGATCGCTTGGTGGCGGCACAGCGCCTGTAATTGAGGATCGTGCAATGGCCGTGAGGTACCGCGCAGGTGGCGCGAACGCTCCCATTGCCGGGCTGCGATTGTGAGCTGCACGGCGAGCCCGGCCAGCCATAGCGCGATCAGGATTTGACTCCACGATGGCGGCGTTGGCTTCGTAAGAGCCTTGGTTGCATGCGTCGCAGATGTGACAACTTCAGCGGAGTCAGTGTGGGATATCGGCATACTGACCGGCGGCCATGACGCCTGCGCCGCGACAACTGCGGCTGGGTTGGATCGCAGAAGCGGCAGCGTTACGGGTGTCTGCCACGCCAGCCCCACCAGCAGTTGCGCAGCGACCAGCCACCACAGCGCACATCGAACAGTAGCCGGCAAGCGCGGCAACAGCTGACACACTAACCACACCAAGCCAATCAGCAGTGTGGCCTGCAACGATGTCCACGCCAGTTGCAGAAACATCGCGTCCGTAAATGTATTCAGGTCAGACATGTCAGCGGTCTCCGCGGCGTAATTTCAACTTGGCAACAAGTGCTTCCAGTTCGGCTAGTTCCTGGTCCGATACCTTGCCGCGCTCCGCCATCCAAGCCATGAAAGGCGACACAGACCCACTTAAAGTGTTCTTCACAAAACGAGACACTGCCCCACGTACCGCTTCACCGGGTGCCGTATTGGCCGAATAGCGGTAAACGCCGCCGACTAGCTGTCGTCGTAGGTACGACTTTGCACGCATGCGTTCCATCATCGTGAGCACGGTCGTACGCGCCAGCCCGTTGTCTTTGCCAAAGCCAGCAGCTACTTCACCTACTGACGCTTGTCCTTGTTCGGACAAGTAGTTTAGAAGGGCCAGTTCCTGATCACCGATCGTCTGTTTCGACATGGCAGAGTCCCGTTGACTACAATGGTAGGCAAGCTACTCTTAGCCTACACGCGTAGTCAAGTGCCGGCGTGGCATTGGCTAAGGACGAGTGCACCATGCCGCATACCGCTCGGTTGCAGCGACTGTCGAACGGCCGCACTTATCTAAACGCTACCGCAGCCGGGTTAAGTTGGCAGAGCGAATGGCTGGAAATGTCTCTGTCGAGCGCGAGTTGCATGGGTGGCATCGACTGTTCGAGGGCTGACATCGGACATCAGGCGGCAGGCTGCTACAAAGATGCGCCCACAAAGCAGACGCTCGCCAACGGCAGAAACGGGTCGGAAGCGGCCGTTCCGATCCATAAAATTCTACGGCGATGCATTTTCTCCCCTGATTGCTTTGATGACTTTCCCATTCGCATCGAGAAAATCGATCTCGGCCGCGCCGTTGGAGGCCACCTTCATCTGGATGCGTTGGTTGCCGCCAGCGTCCATTAGCGACAGCAGCGCCGATCCGTCGGACCGCCCCACCCAAATACGGCGATGGCCTCTGCTGTTTTCCGGGCTATCCGATACGGCCATGCCCGCCATGCTGTTGTCTTTGTCATCGACGCTCAGCAGCTGCACGACCTGGTTCGCTTTGTAGCGATCGAACGACAGGCTTCCTCCGGAGTCCACCACGTCGCCGTGGGCATTACGCTTGCCGCCGAAGATCAGGCCGCCGTTCTCAGAGCCTTCGTCATTGTAAAAAATCATTCCCACCTGCGGTCGATCAACCTTCGGCTGCTCCTTGCCCTTGACGATCACGCCCGGCAATTTCGCGCTGTCGGCAATCACCATTCTCAGCGTGCCGTCGGGCTCGCGCACGTTGATCCGCTGAACGTTGATTTCATCAAACGTGGTGACGGGATTTTTAGAGAATCCGGTGAGCATCGATACCGCAAACACCGCGGTGAGCACACCGGAATAAATGACGAGAAAGCGCTGACCGAACATAGGTTCCCTCCCTAGATGTAACTCGCACGGTAAGCGATTAGAGCCTTCGGCGACAGGTAGCGGCCTGAAGGGAACATTGGCTATCTTAGGCGGGTAAGGCAGTCGACTCCCGGATAGCGGGGCCGGCATGGGGCAAACCATCGATCCACTCAAGGATGTACGTATGGCTGCGGATAGTGTGTCAGTTCAACGCGCTAGGCTGGGCCAAGGAGGGAGCGCCACACCGGTGCTGGTCATCGCGGTGCTGTTCGGCGTGGCCCATATGTTGACCAACGGGCAGTACGGTTTTCATCGGGACGAATGGCAGTTCCTCAGCGATGCGCAGCGTCTGGATTGGGGCTTCGTGCCCTACCCGCCGCTGACCGCGGCGCTGGAGCACCTGGGCCTGAAGATGTTCGGACTGTCGCTGATTGGCCTGCGGTTATTTTCGGTGCTCGCGCAGGTGCTGGTGATTATTGCCAGCGGCCTCATGGCGCGCGATCTGGGTGGTGGACGGCTGGCGCAAACCTTTGCGGCGGTCGCGGTCGCGCTGTCGCCACTGCCCTTGTTCTGGGCGACGGAATTCCAGTATTCCTCGTTCGACCTGCTGTGGTGGGTGCTTATCGCGTGGTGCACGATTCGTCTGCTGCGCGACGACGAGCCGCGCTGGTGGATGGCCGTTGGCGTATTCGCCGGGCTCGGCATGCAGACCAAGTACTCGATGACGTTCGAGCTCGCCGGCGTGCTGCTGGGCGTATTGCTCACCGACGCACGGCGATATGTCGCCAATCGCTGGTTCTGGGTTGGCGGCGCCATCGCGTTACTGATATTTGTGCCCAACCTGATGTGGCTGATCCGGCACGACTTCATCTCGTACCATTTTCTTCAAGGCATCCACGCGCGCGACGTGCGTCAGGGCCGCGCCGAGGGTTTCCTGCGCAATCAGCTCCTGCTGGATGCCAACCTGTTCGCTGCGCCTGTCTGGCTGGCGGGCCTGTTCGCTTACTTCAAGCATCGCCGCTATCGCATGCTGGCCTGGATGTACGTGGTGCCGGTTGCGCTGTTCCTGCTTGCCCGGGGGCGCTTTTATTACACCGGAGGCGCTTACCCCATGGTGCTGGCCATGGGCGCCGTGGTGGGCGAGCGATGGTTGCGCACGCTGCGTCCGGCCTGGCGCGCCGGAATCGCCGCGCTGGCTTTCGCGGGTGTATTCGCTGTCGGCCTCTACGCGACTTTGCGCATCGTGCCCATCGCGTCGAGCGGTCCGTTGCGGGACTTTGCGCTGAAGAACAACAACGACCTTCGCGAAGAAATCGGTTGGGACGAACTGGTCGCGCAGGTGGCAGCCATTCGCGATGCCTTGCCCGCCGATCAGCAGGGGCATCTCGGCATCGCCGTGGGTAACTACGGCGAATACGGCGCCATCGCCCTGCTGGGGCCGCGCTACCATCTGCCCACACCGATCACCACGATCAACTCCGGCTGGCTGCGCGGCTACCCGCAAACGCCACCCACCACGCTCATCGTGCTGGGAAATTCGCTGGAACGCGTCAACGAGCTTCTCACCGATTGCCGAGTGGCTGGCCACACCACCAACAGGTGGGGCATACGCAATGAAGAAAGCGTAGATCACCCCGATATCTTCGTATGCGGCCCCACACGCAAGCCGTGGAGCGAGCTGTGGAAGCACGGACCGGAATTTGGGTAGGGCGCAGAAAGAATCCATAGCGGAATCGATGGAATAGATCATTTTTCGGATTGCATCAGTCCCCTCGATTCCGCGTCACAAAGCCTGACCAAGCCGAGCCTCCAGCAAGGGTCGAAACGTGCGGCTGACATGCACTCGGTGACCGCTGCGCAGAACGAGATCGAACTCTCCATGGCTGGCCGGCTCCAGATGCAGCACGCTGTCGATGTTGACGACGGTCGAGCGATGCACGCGGACGAAGCGGCGTGGATCGAGTCGTCCGACGAGTTCGCCGAGCGCGGCGCGGTGGATGATACGTTCCTTGCCCACGTGCAGCGCGACATAAACGCCCGCACTCTCGATGCAGTCGATTGTTTCCACCCGGATCAGCTCGGTCTTGTCGCGTTCTCGGATCACGATGCGATCGAGAAACGGTTTTTCCAGGCGGTGGTCGTCAAGCAGCTTGAGCACGCTTTGGCCGACTTCACGCACGTACCGATCGTCAAGCCGTGACTTGGCGCGAGAGAAGGCAGCCTCCATGCGCTCGTCACCATAAGGCTTGAGCACGTAGTCGATGGCGGCCGACTCGAAAGCGCGTACCGCGTGCTGATCGAAGGCGGTGACAAAGACCGTGACCGGCATCCGCTCGATACCGATCGTCTCGATCACGCCAAGGCCGTCGAGCCCGGGCATTTGAACATCCAAAAACACCACATCGGGCTTGTCTCGCAGAATCGCCTCGACCGCGTCGAGACCGTTCGCAGCATCCAAGATTTCGCCGACGTCCGCATCGCCGTCCAACAGCTCGCGCAGCCGCTCGCGTGCCGGCGGCTCGTCGTCGACGACAAGAATGCGATAGGTCTGTCGATC
>CAIKJM010000079.1 GCA_903827735.1 uncultured Rhodanobacter sp.
CGCCGAGCAGCACGCATGACACGTAACGAAGCTTCATGACTACCTTCCTTTGTATGTGTTGTCCCCTGCACCGATCAAGATAAAAGAACTCCTTTGCGATTTCTTTAAGAAAAAAAGACATGCGGCGCCATCGCAGCGCAGCAAAAACCCACGTAGACGATGCGGCGACCTTGCGCGCGCTGCGCGTGGCAAAGTCGCCACGATAACGTTTGGCCGGTTAGCATGGGCTTCCTCGCTTTTCACTACAGAGCCTTCGCATGTCCGAACCACTCTCGCTGCTGATGCAGCGCCACTCCACGCCATCGCGCCAGCTTGGCGAGCCGGCGCCGGATAAGGATCAGCTCAAAGCCCTGCTGAAGGCAGCGATTCGCGTGCCCGATCATGGCAAGCTCGTTCCGTTTCGCCTGATCAAGCTCAAGGGAAAATCGAAATTGCGCTTCGGTGAAATGGTCGCCGATATCGCCGCGCGCAACGATCCGGACATGTCCGAAGCGAAGCTGGACAAGGAGCGCCATCGCTATACGTTTGCGCCCCTGGTGCTGGTGCTGGTGGCGTGTATTGATGAGCACAGCAAAGTGCCGGCGATCGAACAGCAGCTAACGGCAGGCTGCGTCGCACAGAATATTCTGCTGGGCGCTTTCGAACTCGGCATTGGCGCGCAATGGCTGACGGGTTGGGCCGCTTACGATGCTGGCGTAGCGCAGCTGCTGCAGCTGAAGAAGAACGAGCAGGTGATCGCTTTTATCCACATGGGCACCCCACAGATCGACGTACCCGACCGCGATCGTCCGGCACTGAAGGGCCTGCTCAGCACATGGAAGCCGTAAACGCGGCGACCCGCGCGCCACCAACGGCGCATCTGGTCGACGGCAGCCTGTACGTCTTTCGTGCCTGGCATTCCATGCCGAACGAATTTTTCGATGTCGACGGCCACCCGGTGAACGCCGTGCACGGCTACACGCGCTTTCTGTGCGAACTGCTTGAACGCGCACAGCCCGATCACATTGCGGTGGCCTTCGATGCCTCGCTGACCAGTTCGTTTCGCAACGCGATCTATCCTGCCTACAAGGCCAATCGCGAACTGCCGCCGCCGGACCTGGAACGGCAGTTTGTACAGTGCCGCGCCATCACCGAGGCGCTCGGCATCCACCTGATGATCGACCACAGCTTTGAGGCCGACGACCTGATTGGCAGCACGGTGTGGAACTTTCGCGCGCTCGGCTGGCGCAGCGTGATCGTGTCGGCCGATAAAGACTTCGGCCAGCTGCTGGGCGAACACGACGAGCAATGGGACTATGCGCGCGGCGTGCGCTGGGGGCCGGCCGGCGTACACGAGCGGCTCGGCGTACATCCGCATCAGGTGGCGGACTATCTTGCCCTGTGCGGCGACGCGGTGGACAACATTCCCGGCGTGCCCGGCGTCGGCGCAAAAACTGCAGCTGCGCTGCTGACGCATTTCGGCAGTCTGGACGTCCTGCTCGAACGCGTTGATGAAGTCGGTTTTCTGCGTTTTCGCGGCGCCGCAGCCTGCGCGCTGAAGCTGCGTGAACACGGAGAAAAAGCGCGGCTATACCGTCGACTCACGCGCATTGCGCTCGACGCACCGGGTGCCAGTACGGCCGAGACCTTGCTGCGCAAACCCGATCCACAAAACCGCCTCGACTCTCTCTGCGATCTGCTCCGGTTCGGCGCGTTCACGCGCAGCCGCCTGCGCTCGTTGCTCCGTTGAATTTCTCTGAATCGACTGAAAAGCCCATGACCGACAACACGAAACGCCTTCCGCCTGACGCCGACACGCCACCCGAAACCCTGTACGAAGGCCGCTGGCTCAGCCTACGCAAGCGCGGCCGCTGGGAGTACGCCGAACGCACCAATCCTGCGGGCGCTGTAATCATCATTGCAATCACGCCCGACGACAAACTGCTGTTCGTCGAGCAGTACCGCGTGCCGATTCAGCAGCGCACCATCGAGATGCCGGCCGGTCTCGTCGGCGATATCGCCGGCCAGGCTGACGAAGGCGCCCTGCTGGCCGCCCGGCGCGAACTCGAAGAAGAAACCGGCTATCGCTGCCAGCGCGTGGAATTCATCCATCGCGGCCCCTCATCATCGGGCATGAGTACCGAGATGATCGCCTTCGTACGCGCCCACGATCTGGAAAAAGTCAGCGCCGGCGGCGGTGACGAGTCGGAAAACATCATCGTGCACGAGGTGCCGCGAAACGAAGCGGGTGCGTGGCTGTTTGCACGCGCCGACGAAGGCTATTCGATCGATCCGAAGCTTTTTGCTGGCTTGTGGTTTGTCGAGCACGAAGGCCAATTCAGCAGGCCTTGAATAGCCATCCAAACGACACAACGACATAAGCAGCTGTTACTGATCGAACGCTCGCTGGAACTGCGAGGCCGATGGAACAGCACTCAAAGCCGATCGCTCGACCGCCGCTTATGCCAGCGCAGCCGCCAGACGGCTAGCCCTGTGCCGAGCAGCGTCACCAACAGCCACGCGGCCATAGCCGACGCATCATGGCCGAGCCACAGCACCGTCGACACGGCACCGACGACCAGCGCACCCAGGCCGAGCGCTAGCAGCGGGTCGCGGCGACGGTTGCGCGCCACCAGCATCACGAATGCACCCAGCGCAGCGAGCAGCACCGAGGCGACGCGGCGGACCAGCACGTGTTCGGGCGGCACCGGCATGTCTGGTAGCAAGTTGATCAGCGAGACATCGCCAATTTCGATGTCGTAGCCCTTGCCGTCGGGAGCATCGGCGGCGGGAACCAGCTTGTCGCCATCGATGCGCGCGAATACGGTCATCGGCTGCAGCGGAATCTTTTCCCAGCTCACGCGCAAGTCGCCGACCCTGGGACTGTCGGGTTGCGAACTGGTGGTCAGGTAGTTCTGATAGGGGCCGAAGCTAGCCGCCAAGTTGACCGGCAGCGACTTCAAGTCCGGTTGCACCACGGCGGTGCCCGGCAGCGCGCGTATCAGTTCGGGCGAAAGCCGGAAACCGCCGATTTGCACAAGCCCGGCCTCGAATTTCTTTTTCGTGATGGGAAAGCTGGCTGGATTGGCGTGACCGGAGGGCTGCGCGAAACGGCTGGCATCGATCAAGTGATCCACCCAAGCAAGTTCGTAACTGACCTCGCTGCCGAAATGCAGCTCGCGCCACTGGAACATTTCCACATGGCGCACGAGCAGCGGGGTATCCGTCTTCAGACCAAACTCGGGATCGCTCGGCGGCTCGAGCACGCTGGGCGTGCCGACAACGCGCGCCATGTGACCGTACTGGCCTGGCTGCAGACTGGCGTCATTGCCCAGATCCATCATCTCGCCGCCGTGCCGTTCCGCCGCCACGCGGTAGTTCATCAGGCTATGCGCGGTAAGCGCCGCCAGCCCCACGCCGGCAAGAATTAACAACACGCCGATGATGTGCAGCAAAACGCAACGCAAGGATGCCCCGTCGAGTCGACTCATCGGTGCAAGTCCATTGCGCTGCACGCGGCGACTGAGACTTCCGTCACCACGTAGCTACTGCACCTTGCCAAGACCGGAGGGGTGGCGCGGATCGCTGGCGGCATCGAGCTGATTGGCCTTGCGATCCCAGGTCACAACGTTCATGTAGCCCCACGATTCGCGCTCTTTCAGTGCATAACCCATGGCCGTCAACGCGTCGCTGGTCGGCTGGTCGAAGGTGCCCGCTTCCACCATCACTTCATCCGGAAGGTACTGATGGTGATAACGCTTGTCGGCGACCATCTGCTTGGCGGTTTCGCCGTCGATAAAATGCAGAATGCCTTCCAGCACCTGTGTGATAATGGTGGAGCCGCCCGGTGAGCCGATCACCGCCGTGCGGTCAGCTCCGATGACGATGCTCGGCGACATCGACGACAGCGGGCGCTTGCCACCTTTTGGTGCATTGGCCACGCTGCCGAGGAGGCCGTAGACGTTGGGCTTGTTCGGCACCAGCGCGAAATCGTCCATCTCGTCGTTGAGCAGTACGCCGGTGCCCGCGGCAACGAACGTCGAGCCCAACACATAGTTCACCGTCGAGGTGATGCCCACCATATTGCCGTCGGCGTCGATGATCGAAAAATGCGTGGTGTGCATGCCGGGCTGGCTGGCCTCGGCGACCGGCAGCATGGACGACGGCGTGGCCTTGTCCGGCAGGATGCTTTGACGCAGGCCGTCGGCATAAAACGGCGACAGCAGCATCTCCAGCGGCATGCTGACGAAATCCGGATCGCCCAGATAATCGTTGTGGTCACGGAACGCGCGACGCATCGCTTCGACGATGTAATGCACCTGATGCGCCTGATCGAGCTTGGCCAGATCCACGCCGGAAAGGATATTCAAGATCTCCGCAATCGCCACACCACCTGACGACGGCGGCGGCGCGGTAACGATGCGATAGCCTCGGTAGTTGACCGTGATCGGCGCGCGCTCCTTGGCCTGATAGTTCGCCAAGTCCGCGAGCGTCCAGTTGCCACCCGCCGCTTTCACGGCCGCGACCAGCTTGGCCGCGGTCTCGCCGTGATAAAAACCGTCGTTGCCTTTCGCCGCGATCAGTTCGAGCGTGCGCGCCTGATCAGGATCGCGCCACAGAGCGCCCTGCGCCGGAGGCGCGCCGTTCGGCAGGTATTTAGCCGAAGAGGCGGGCCAGCGCTGCAGATCTTTTTGCTGCTCGTTGATGGCGCCCAGCAGGCGCGGATCGGGCTGAAACCCGTCGCGCGCAATGCGAATCGCCGGCGCCAGCGACTGCTGCAGTGACAGCTTGCCATAGCGCTTGGCGATCAGCACCAGACCCGCCGGCTCGCCTGGAATACCGGCCGAAAGCGGGCCTTTCAGCGCGGTATCGCGATTAGGGCTGCCGTCGGGGTTGAGGTAATCCTTGCTGTTGACCGCCGCCGGCGCGGTTTCGCGGGCGTCAATAAAGGTGTCCTTGTTGTCCTTTGCACGATGCAACACCGCCATGAAACCGCCGCCGATGCCGGAGCTCTCCGGCTCGACCACCGACAACGCAGCCGCTACCGCGATCGCCGCGTCAAACGCGTTGCCGCCCTTGGCCAGCACTTCAAGGCCGGCATTGGTGGCGAGGAAATTGGCGCTGGCTATCGCCGCGTGCCCGGGCCGCTGGCTGGCGCCGGATGAAACAGACGTTTTCGCCGGGGATGAGGTGGAATCCTTGGCCGAAATATCGGCAGCGCAAGCAATGCCCGCCGCCATAACCGCTCCTGCGAAAAACAGACCGCACGACAGTGCGCGCCAGCGCAGCGATACCTTCATGCAGCGGACTCCTTGGCCATCAGGTGCTGATATTTAAGATCGAGCTGCTCGGGCGACTCGATATTTTCGGGATCGGTGATGATGCATTCCACCGGACACACCACCACGCACTGCGGCTCGTCGTAATGACCGACGCACTCGGTGCACAGGTCCGGATCGATGACATAAAACTCCTCACCCAGCGAAATCGCCTTGTTCGGACAAGCCGGTTCGCAGACGTCGCAGTTGACGCAGGTATCGAGAATTTTGAGAGACATGCATCGAATAATACATGTTGAGCGCGCGATCCCCGAGGCAATGGCCGGGAAATCGCGGCGCGCTTCAGCTGCGCAGTGGCGCCGCATAACCGAAAGCCTTGCGGGTTTGCGTGGTCGAGCCAGGGCAAACCCGCAAATCGCGGCCTCCCGAGGGAGGCCGCGTGAAGTGCAGCAGAAAAGTTACATCGCGACGAAGTGGAACGTCGCACCGCTGGGCTTGATCGCGTCGGTCACGCGCTGCTCGTCGGCCTTGTCGCCGATGAACAGCACGATCACGTCCTTGAACGAACCGGGCTTGACGTCCTGGAATGCGGCGATCAGCAGATCGGCAGTCTTGGCCGAGTTGGCACCGGCGAAGGCCATCAGGTTACCCGGCAGCACGCCGCGGGCGACCGTGTCTTTCACGTTGGAGAGCTGACGGTCGTTGTTGGCCTTGGCTTCGTCCGTGTCGGCAGCGTCCACCAGATAGGCAAACGGCTGGCTGGCGGTCATGCCCTGCAGGTTTTTCTGCACCAGATCGCCGAGGTAGGCGTTCCAGGCCTTGGTGTCGTTCGGATTGGTGGGCTTGGGAACCGCCTGTTCGGTCGGCTGAGCGGCCTGCTGATCGTCCTGCGACTTGTTGCAGGCGCTCAGGGAAAGGGTAGCGGCCAGCGCGAGGGCAGCGATGAGAGCGAACTTACGCATAGTGATCACCTTCTGTTTCGGGTTGCTTGTGGGAGCCGGCTCGGCTCTTTTGCCAGCGCTGCCGCATGGCCTGTTGTACCGCCGGATGGACGAAACCGGAGATGTCGCCACCTAGGCGGCCGATCTCGCGCACCAGCGACGAGGAAATAAAGCTGTATTGCTCCGCCGGCGTCAGAAACAGCGTTTCCGCCTGCGGGATCAAATGGCGATTCATGCTCGCCAGCTGAAATTCGTATTCGAAATCCGACACGGCACGCAGGCCGCGAATGATCACACCCGCGCCAACTTCCTCGATGAACGTGGCGAGCAGGCAGTCGAACCCGCGCACCTCCACGTTCGGCAGATCGCCCAGCGCCAGTCGCGCCAGGGTGATGCGCTCATCGATGCTGAAGGCAGGCCCCTTGCTGGAACTGTCCGCCACCGCCACCAGAACGCGATCGAACAGCGGCGCGGCGCGCGCTACCAGATCAGCGTGGCCATTCGTGATCGGGTCGAACGTGCCGGGATAAACGGCAAAACGCGGATTTCCCAAAGGTTTGTTCACGAGTCGAAGTTCTTGAAGACGGGGGTTAGGGTGAAAAGCCCGCGTAGCTTAGCCCAAGCCACGCGGCGTTGGCTCAATCGACCGCGCATGCGTGAACGCGAGGATGAAATGAGGTAAGCCGGCTCAGCGCCGATAAAGCGCAAAGCAGACGTCGCCCGCGCGACTTTGCTTGTGCAGTTGCCAGGTCGGCGGCAGCGAAGGAAACGAACCCTGCGGGCACTCGACGTAAACGGTGGCGGCGTTTGTCAGCCAACCGCCCTGCTCCAGCTGCTGCGCCAGCGTGCTCCACAAATCCAGCGCAAACGGCGGATCGAGAAACACCATGTCCATCGGCTGCGGCGGACCGTTGAGAAACGCCTGAGCATCGACAACAGCCACGCTGGCGGCTGCAACCTTGAGCCTTTCCAGATTTTGCCGCAGCGCCTGCGCGACCCGCGCATCGCGCTCGACAAACTGCACGCTGGCCGCGCCGCGCGACAGCGCTTCGATGCCCAGCGCACCGGTGCCCGCGCACAGATCGAGGCAGCGCGCGCCCTGAATCGTCGGTGCCAGCCAGTTGAACAGGGTCTCGCGCACGCGTTCGGGCGTCGGTCGCAGCCCGGGCAGATCGGGCACATCGAGCCGCGAATTGCGCAGATTGCCACCGATGATGCGTATTCGTCCCGAGCCGGGGGCGCGCGCCACGGTCATGCGCGCGCCATTGGCACGGAATCCTCACCGGCCATTACAGGTTGGAGTGATAGCATGCCTGCCATTGTCTTTGAATCGCCGCCGCAATGCTCAAGTTCTGGAAGAAAAAGCCCGCCGAGACCCCGTCGGAGCCATCCGCTACGCCCGCGCCAGCGGAAACCCCAGCGCCCGCTAGCAGCAACCCTGCGCTGCACGAGGCACTTGCAGAACTAGCGCCAGCGGCAGAACAGCCGGCAGAAACTGCTGTTGATGAACCGCCCGCCAAACGCAGCTGGCGGGATCGCCTCTCCGGCAATGCCTTCTCGCGCGGCCTCACCTCGCTCTTCGTCCGTCATCCCAAGCTCGATGACGATTTGCTCGACGAACTCGAAACCACGCTGATCACCGCCGACGTCGGTATCGAGGCCAGCACCGAACTGGTGGAAAACCTGCGCAAGCGCATGCACAAGCGCGAGTTTGCCGATGCGCCGGCGCTGTTGAAGGCCCTGCGCGAGTCGCTGATCGCCATGCTCCGGCCAATCGAGAAGCCGCTGAATATCGCCGGCCGCAAGCCTTTCGTTGTGCTGACGGTCGGCATCAACGGCGCGGGCAAGACCACCACGATCGGCAAGCTGGCGCGGCGCTGGAGCGATGAAAAACGCGCCGTGATCCTTGCGGCAGGTGACACGTTCCGCGCCGCCGCCGTCAACCAGCTGAAAACCTGGGGCGAACGCAATCAGGTGCCGGTGATCTCGCAGGGCCAGGACGCCGATTCGGCCAGCGTGATCTTCGATGCGCTGCAGGCCGCTCGCTCGCGCGGCGCCGATGTGCTGATCGCCGACACCGCCGGCCGCCTGCACACGCAGGGTGGCCTGATGGACGAACTGGGTAAGATCGCCCGCGTGCTGAAAAAAATCGATCCCGATGCGCCGCACGAGGTGCTGATGGTAATCGACGGCACCACCGGTCAGAACGCTGTGAATCAGGTACGCCAGTTCCGCCAGATAGTCGGCGTCACCGGGCTCGTCGTCACCAAGCTCGATGGCACGGCCAAGGGCGGCGTGATCTTTGCGCTGGCGCGCGAGTTCGGCCTGCCGATTCGCTTTGTCGGACTGGGCGAAACGGCCACCGATCTGCGCACCTTCGATGCCGAAGCCTTTGTCGATGGTCTGCTGCCGGCCAGCCTTGGCCGCGATGAGCGCAGCCATGACTGACCGCCCGCATCGGCACGGTTGATTGATGCGGCGCCGCTGGCGGCTGACTTTGCTGGTCTTCAGCGGCGTGACGCTGACGGTGGCGCTTGCAGCTGTGGTGGCCGTTTATCTGTTACTCCGTCCGGAACGCTTCACCGCTATGTTGCAAGCCGAGGCCCGCGCCGCCGGACTGGAGCTGAATCTCGCCAGCCCGGCCCGCCCTACGCTGTTCCCACGGCCGGCGCTGGACCTCAGCGGCATCACTATCAACGCGCAGGACGCGAGCGTACCGATTCTGCTCGCTGCGCGCGGTCAGCTCGCGCTGCCGTGGCGCACCTTGCTCGGTGGCCCGACCGTGATCTCACAGCTTCAAATAGATGCTCCTCGCGTCGACCTTGAAGCACTGCAGGCATGGCTGGCGGAGTTGCCGGCCAAGCCGCAGAGCGCACCGACCAATATTCCGCGGATCGATACGGGCGTAAGTATCATCCGCGGCAGCATCGTCCGCGGTGACGAACTGCTGCTGGGCAACGTTTCACTGGATGCCGGCAGCCTGATCTCCGGCCAGCCGTTCCCGCTCACGTTGTCAGCTACGACGGCGTCGGGTCTGCCACTTCAGCTGCGCCTGCTGGCGACGCCGCGCATCCAGGAAAACTCGCTCCAGCTCGACGATATCGCGCTGCATATCGCACAGGGCAGTTCGCTGAATCTGGCCCTCAAAGGCAGCGCCCGCTGGCACGGCGCCGCCGACGCCGACGCCGATCTGACCGGCACGCTCGATCAATCCAACGCGAACCACTACGTCATCTCGGTAAAACTCAAACCCGCCGATCAAACCAATCCACTGCTGCTCGCCCTGAAACTGGATGGCCCAGACAACCACGCGGATCTGCGCCTGCCGCCGCTAGCGCTTGCCAGCTGGTGGAGTCAACTCGCCGGGTCCTACGCCGTTCCGCTGACCATGCCGCCGGCGAATGGTCATCTGGAAATGTCGACATTTGAAGCTGCCGGCATCAGGGTCGAAGGGCTGACGCTGGATACCGGAGATGCGACGCCAGCGCCAACGGCTACGGCCGCCAAGCCCGCTCCCGCAAAACCGGCCGCAAAGACAAAACCATGACGTCATGCTTCGCACAACGCCTGCTGCGCTGGTTCGACCAGCACGGCCGCAGGGATCTGCCGTGGCAGCACCCGCGCGACGCCTATCGTGTCTGGCTTTCGGAGGTGATGCTGCAGCAGACTCAGGTGAGTACGGTCATCGGTTATTTCGAGCGTTTCGTCGGCGCACTGCCCACGCTGCGCGATCTTGCTTCGGCCGATGAAGACACGGTGCTCGCCCTGTGGTCAGGCCTGGGCTACTACCGCCGCGCGCGTTTTTTGCATCGGGCAGCGCAGACTTGCATGGAACGGCACAACGGCGAAATGCCGCGTGACTACCAGGCGTTGACGGCCCTTCCCGGCATCGGCCGCTCAACCGCCGGGGCCATCCTAGCGCAAGCTTACAGCCTGCGTTTTCCGATACTCGACGGCAACGTCAAACGCGTGCTGACCCGCTATCACGGCATCCACGGCCAGCCCGGTCAGAGCGCGGTGGAGAAACAGTTGTGGCAGCACGCCGACGTCCACACCCCGGCAGAGCGCGTAGCTGACTACACGCAGGCGATCATGGATCTTGGTGCCACGGTCTGCGTGCGCTCTCGTCCGGCGTGCGGAGACTGCCCGCTGAAAAACGACTGCATCGCCTACCGCGACAACTTGACTACGCTGTTACCCAGCCGCAAGCCCGCCAAGGCCATTCCCACACGCAGCACCGTCATGCTGATTATCAGAGACACGCAGCGGCGTGTGCTGCTCGAACGGCGAGGTCCGGTCGGCGTATGGCCTGGCCTGTGGAGCCTGCCCGAAGCGAGCGATTCGGACAGCGCGTGGTCTATCGCTCAAAAATTCGCGCGCATCGACGACGCGCAGGCGCTGGCTCCGTTCGTACACGTGTTCAGCCACTACCGTCTGGATATCGAACCGCTGCTCTTTGAAGGCGCCGTGGCGCAACGCGGTGTTGCTGATAACTCTCAGCAGCGCTGGTGCAGCACCAACGAACTGAGCACACTCGGCCTGCCTGCACCCGTGCGCGAGCTGCTGCTGAAGATCGATGAAGTAATCTAAGCGCTGAACCCGTACGCGCGGCGCCTGAAAGGTGGCGCCGACAACAAAGGAATCCGATGAGCCGCACCGTCCACTGCAGCAAACTCGACATCGATGCCGAAGGCCTGGATTTCGCTCCGTGGCCGGGACCGCTCGGTCAGCGCATTTACACGCAGATATCCAAGCCAGCGTGGCAGCAATGGCTAAGCCACCAGACCATGCTGATCAACGAGTACCGGCTCAATCCACTCGACCCTAAAGCGCGCAAATACCTAGGCGAGGAGATGGAAAAATTTCTGTTTGGCGGCGACGCTGCCAAACCCACCGGTTACGTCGACCCCGATAATGAGCCTTGACGAAAACCCGAGTATTCGGTTTAATGCGCGGCTCTACATGGAACGAACAACCCGCGCGGTTGTGCATTTTCGGCCGGGTAGCTCAGTTGGTAGAGCAGGGGATTGAAAATCCCCGTGTCGGCGGTTCGATTCCGTCCCCGGCCACCATGTAGATCAATGATTTAGGCCATCCTAGCGGGTGGCCTTTTTCGTTCTATCGGTTTTATGCATTGCGGCGCACGCAAGCAAGTACTCGCAAAGTTGGAAACGGAGCAATCAGAGCAGCCGCTGCATCCACGCGCATTGCCGCGCTCGTGCACAGCTAAGCCGCGAAACTAATAGCCGCGTTTATTTCTGGCGCGTACTGCCGGAGAGTTCGACGCGCCGATTCGGCGATAGGCAGGCGATCAACGCCGCGCGATTTTTATCGGTGCATTGCACGACCGGGCTAGCTTCTCCCCTGCCCTCACTGTGAATGGCGCTGGCTGGAACGCCGCCCTGGATAAGATAGCCCTGCACGGATTCCGCGCGCTCTTTGGATAGGCGCAGATTGGCCTTCTTGCTGCCGATACGGTCGGTATAACCAACAACCAGAATATCCTGCAATTGGCTGGCAACCAGCACCTCTTGCATGAACTGGCCAAGGCTTTCGCGACCCTCTTCGGTCAGATCGGCGCTGTTGAATGCAAACAGCGCGTCGGCCGACAAGCGAATCGGATCGCTCGGCAGTGTCGGCATCGTTGCCGGGGTAGCCGATGCCGCTTGCGCAACTTGAGCGGGCGGAGCCTCGGCAGGTTTCGGTTTGTCAACGATCAACCGGCAGGACTCTGGTTTCCAGTGCGTCGTCTGCACGCGATGCTTGCTGTCGAAGTCGATCTGGTACTGACAGCGGGAGAAGTCGGCCTCGCCATCTTCACGGCGAAAATTGAGGATGTAGTTCCACTGCTTGACGCCGAACACCCCTTCGTTGAAATGCGGTGTGCCCAGCAATTTGTACAGCTGATCCTTGGTCATGCCGGGCATGACCTGCCGCAAATTCTCAGGACTGACGTAAGCGCCTTCAGGCACGGTGGCTTTGGCCGGATCAGGGAACGTGACTTCTCCCTGGACTTCGCCCTCGGATGACGCATGCTTGGTCAACGTGCTGCACCCGGTGGTCAGCAACAGCCACGCGCAGGCGACTGGCAGAACCAACCACGGATGTGCTTTGAACCGTTGCATGATGTCCCCTGATTTCCGATCGTTAAAATCTATGCTTCCAATGATGAATGTCTCACCATTGCATTCCAGCGCCAATAGTCAGGCCATCGTTGCCACGACTATCGGAGGAACCGGTTGCCTTGTAAACCCAGCGTCCGTTTTCAGAAATTGTTGACACGCCAACAGCAACACCGGACTCACCGCGGAACGTGCCTGCCGATGCTGCCGCCATGGTTTTACCCGGAAGATACGCCTGCGGCAGCCCCGCCATGGCCATCGCCCCTGAAACGCCGGCGTTGGCCTGATTCCCTACCCGCTGAATCTGGCTGTTGAGCACAGTGGTTCGCTGGTCGGTGTAGGTTTGTGCCCAGTTCTGCGCCTGCTGCACGCCCGCATTCAACTGCGCCACGTTTGCAGCGTCGGTATTGGCGGTACCCGCGGCGACGTTGGTTATTTGCCGGTTGCTGGCTGCGCTTCCCACAGAAATCGTGTTGGCAATATTGGCTACCGAACCCGCGCCCAAGGCCACCGAGTTATCGGCCGTAGCCGACGCGCTGGCGCCGATCGCTACGGCGTTATCGCCTGACGCCAACGACCCACTGCCGATCGCCACGCTATTGACACCGGTCGCGCTTGCCGACGGTTCATTCGATACGGGCATTAGCCCCCTGACCTGTGGCGCTGCCGAGGATGCGGCAAGTGCAGGCTGGATGGCATCCGCAACGTCAGCTGCACGCCTTTGCTGGGGCCCAGCGAGACAAAGCATGGGTAGAAGCGCCGCCAGACCTAGCGGCAACACTTTCCAAGGGTGCCTTTGCAGCACTCGAATAACGGTCATCGGGTCCCCAACAAAGAGAGTTGCACGGTTCTGTGCGCAATATCTCACTATTCCCTATCCGCGCCAAATCGCGGGCGAAAACAGTCGTGGGGTTGGGCTGTCTAGTCATTCGGCGATGTGGCCGAGCTTCTCTTCTCCGCTGCGTCAATCAGTTTGCCTTCACCGGATCTACCACTGCATGCCGGCACCAACCGATAAGCCGCCGTCGCCGCGGGTATCCATTGAACCAGTCAGCTTGTAGACCCAGCGGCCTCCCTCGGAAATCGTTGACACGCCAATTGCGATGCTCGATTCGCTGCGGAACGTACCCGCGGCGACGGCCGCCATACTCTTGCCTGGCTCATAAGCCTGGGGCAACCCGGCCATCGCCATAGCCGCCGCAACGCCTGCATTAGCGCGATTACCGATTTGTTGAATCTGGCTGCTTAGCGCTCCCAGCTTCTGATCGGTATAGCTGGCGGCCCAGTTCTCAGCCTGCTGAACGCCTGAATTCACCTGACCAACGTTCGCGGCATCGGTGTCGGCCGTGCCCGCCGCCACATTCGTAATCTGCCGTTCGCTGCCGGGGCTGCCTACCGAAACGGTATCGTCGCGACTGGCTACCGAGCCCGCGCCAAGTGCGACCGAGTTATCCGCAGCGGCCGATGCGCCGCTGCCGACCGCAACACTGTTAGCACCGGCGGAGCTGGCTGTCGGGCCCACCGCGACGCTGTTCGTCCCGCCGGCCGTCGCGCCGCCGGAAGTCGAATTCACCTGAACATATTTGCTGCTCGGGCCGCCATTCTGACTGAGAGAGGTAAAGTCATTGTATAGACTCAAATTGCTGTAGGCGTTGGTGCCATCTTGCGTCCAGTGATACAGCTGTCCCCCGTTGACGGCATCGGTACTGGCTGCCGTTTCGGCACCCGCAGCAAGGTTGGTCACAGTGACTGGCTTGCCCGTTCCATCGCCGGTCAGCGTCACGGTATTCGTTGGATTACCCGATGTATCGGCGTTGTAGACGACCGCCAGCTTGCTATTTGCGGTACCGCCTCCGGCCTGCGATGCGACCGCCTCCAGCTGCGCCAGATTCACCGCATCATCGGGCGATGATCCGGCTGCAACCCCCGTAATCTGGCGATTGCCAATATTCAATTCACCCGCGGATGTCTGTGGTGCGGAAAGTCCGTAAGCGATGTAATTGGTTTGCGCGCCGACGACAGTAGTTGACCCGGCGCCCAACGCAATGCTGTTGGCAAAGCTTGCTGTCGCTCCGGAGCCAACGGCAATGCTATTGGTTCCGCTTGCAAGCGTGTTGTCACTTACCGCGAGCGAGTAATCCCCCTGCGCGGTGGCACCATTGCCCATGGCAAAGCTATCCGTGCCAGCGGCGCTCGCATTCGGGCCAGCCGCTGCTGCATTCAAACCTGTCGCCACCGATCCGGGCAAAGTCGACTGCACGGCGTAATATTTATTGCCGGGGTTGTTCGTCAAATCGTTATAGAGACTGTAGTTGCTGTACTGGTTTGTTGTGTCTTGTGTCCAGTGCCATAGCTGCGAGCCATTGACGGCATCCGTACTTGTCGCGCTCAAAGCGCCTTGGTGAAGATTGGTCAGCGTAGTCCCGTTGGTGATCCCGCCATCCGTACTTACCAAGCCGGCCAAGGTTACGCTGGTTCTCGCGGCGTTGTCGTATTGCACCGAATTTGCGGCGTCGGCCGAAACCCCTTGTAGCTGCTCAACGTTGACGGCGTCGGTCGCGGCGCTACCCGGGGCGACACCGGTGATCTTTCGATTGCCAATATTGAGCTCGCCGCTGGAGGTTTGTGGTGCTGCCAGTCCATAAGCAATGTATCCAGCCTGCGCACCCACCGTTGTAACCGACCCGCTGCCCAACGCAATGCTGTTGGCGAAGGTAGCGTTGGCACCGGTGCCTAGCGCGATGGCGTTGTCAGTGCTCAGTCCGGTTACTGCGCCGCTGCCCAAAGCAATTGAGGCATCGCCGATGGTTGTAGCGCCGGGACCTGCAGCTATCGAGTCGGTACCGACAGCGCTGCTGCCGACACCAGAGCTGTTCGCCTGAAAGTATTTGCTGGTGGTGTTGTAAATGTTGCTGACGTTGTTATTGGTCGCGTAGAGCTGTGCGCCATTTACCGCATCCGTACTGGCGGCACTCAGCGCTCCCTGCTGCAAATTAGTGATCTTGGTACCTCCGGTGACGCCACCGTCCGTACTGGTTGGGCCGGCAAGAGTAATACTCGTCTTGCTGGCATCGTCGTACTGCACGGAATTGGCGGCCGTGGAGGCCACGCCCTGCAGTTGTTCGACATTGACAGCGTCGGTAGCCGCACTACCAGGAGCGACACCAGTAACCTCACGGTTGCCGACGTTGAGCTCGCCGCTTGAGGTTTGTGGCGCGGCTAGTCCGTAAGCGGTGTATCCGGTCTGTGCGCCCACCGTCGTTACCGATCCACTGCCCAGTGCGATGCTGTTAGCGAAGGTAGCATTGGCGCCCGTGCCTATCGCGATAGCATTGTCGTTACCTATGCCCGTGGCCGCGCCGCTACCTAGCGCAAGCGATGCATTGCCGTTGGCGACCGCACTTGGGCCCGCAGCGATCGAATCCATCCCAAGCGCGCTACTGCCTGCCCCGCTGCTATTGGCCTGGAAGTATTTGCTGGTAGTGTCGTAGATGTTACTGACCGTGCTGTTGGTCGCGTAGAGCTGCGCGCCGTTTACAGCATCGGTGCTGGTGGCGTTCAGCGCTCCCTGCTGCAGGTTGGTGATTTTGGTGCCGCCCGTTACGCCGCCATCAGTGCTGATCGGGCCACCAAGCGTAATGCTGTTCTTATTACCTTGATCGTATTGCACCGAATCCGCGGCAACGCCTTGAAGCTGCTCGACGTTAACGGCATCCGTTGCGGCGCTGCCGGGGGCAACACCTGTGATTTGACGGTTACCTACGTTGAGCTCACCGCTGGAGGTTTGCGGCGTGGTTAGAGCAAAGGCCGTATAGCCGGTTTGCGCACCCACTGCTGTTACTGAGCCACTGCCCAACGCAATACTGTTGGCGAAGCTTGCGTTAGCGCCGGTGCCTACCGCGATTGCGTTCTCAGTGCCCAGTCCCGTCACCGCACCGCTACCCAAGGCCAATGACGCACCGCCGGCAGCCACCGCGCCCGGGCCAGCGGCGATTGAATCCATGCCGAGTGCACTGCTGCCCACGCCTGCGCTGTTGGCCTGGAAAAATTTGCTGGTGGTATCGTAGATAGTGCTGACGGTGTTGTTGGTGGCATAAAGCTGCGCACCGTTCACGGCATCGGTACTCGTCGCACTCAAGCTGCCCTGATGCAGGTTGGTGATCGTTGTTCCGTTGGTAATACCACCATCGGTACTTGGCGTTCCGGCAAGCGTGATGCTGGTCTTACCCGCATTGTCGTACTGTACGGAATTTCCGGCATCCGCTGCCACACCCTCGAGTTGGGCAACATTGACGGCGTCGGTAGCCGCGCTGCCTGCGGCCACATTGGTGATCTGACGTTCCTGACCTGGGGAACCGATCGATACTTCGCCCGCTGACTGCTGCAGCGCGGTCAAACCGTAGGCTGTGTAGTTCGTCAATCCACCACGATCGGCCACGGATTGATAGCCCAAAGCAACGCTGTTCGCTGCATTCGCCGTCGCCTCGGCACCCAAGATAACTTGCGCATTCGCGGTACCGGACGCACTGTCGCCGATTACCACTGAATGGCCCAGACGCGCCTCGTAATCTGCAGTGGGAACGCCAGTCGGGTTATTGGGGTCGTTGGTACCACTGCCCGGGAAAGCCGTGTCGGCGTTGACCAGCGGAAGTGTGTGACTGGCATTCGTACCGATGACCACTTCCTTCGAACCGTTGGCGGTGGCGCCGTCACCAACGAGCACCTGGTAATCCTGCGCCGCGTTGATGCCGTAGCAGGAAACGGTGGCAACAATGGCGTTTACACAAGTCGATGCGAAAGCAGGTGCGCCACTGGGCAGCAGGATGCCGAGCGTTCC
>CAIKJM010000080.1 GCA_903827735.1 uncultured Rhodanobacter sp.
ATCGTCTTCACCATTTTCATGTTCACTCAGGTCAAGGCCAGCCTGTTTCCGCCACAGGACACCGGCCTGATCCGCGGCCGCGCGACCTCGGGTGCCACGGTGTCGTTTCAGGATTCGGTCAACCGCCAGCAGCGGCTGATCGACATGCTGCTCAAGGACAGGGACGTAGCGACCGTCGGCTCGCGTTTGGGCAGCGGTCGGCAGGGCGCCAGCGGATTTTTCGATATCCAGCTGAAAAGCCACGCCGATGGCCGCACCGACGACACCTTCGCGGCGCTGGCGCGGCTCAGCGCCAAGGCCGCGCGCTATCCCGACCTCAACGTGCGTTTGCGCCCGATCCAGGATTTGCCCAGCTTTGGCGGGGGCGGCACCAATCAGGGCGCCCAGTATCAGGTGTCGCTGCAGGGCGACGACCTGGCCCAGCTGCAGCTGTGGCTGCCCAAGCTGGTTACCGAGCTGCGCAAGAATCCCAAGCTGAAAGATGTCGGCAGCGACGTCGACGACGCCGGGCTCGAGCAGGACATCATCGTCGATCGCGACAAGGCGGCGCGGCTGGGCCTGTCGATCGGCACGATCGACGGTGCCCTCTACGACGCCTTCGGTCAGCGCCAGGTCTCGACGATTTACTCGGATCTCAACCAGTACAAGGTGGTGATCAACGCGCTGCCGAATCAAACGGCCTCGCCGGCTTCGCTGGATAAGACCTACGTGAAGTCGACCAGCGGCCAGATGATTCCGCTGACCGCTTTCGCGCATCAGCAGGCGGGACTGGCGCCGACCCAGGTCACGCATGAAGACCAGCAAACCACGATGGACCTGAGCTTTAACCTGGCGCCGGGCATCAGCCAGGGCGAGGCGCTGCAGATCATCCAGGCCACGGCCAGCAATATGCGCATGCCGGGCGATATGAAACTCAACATCGGCGGTGACTTCCGCCGCTTCCAGCAGTCGCAGAGCGGCATGCTGTGGCTGGTCGCTGCCGCGATCATCACCGTCTACATCGTGCTGGGCATGCTGTACGAGAGTCTGATCCATCCGGTGACGATTCTTTCCACCTTGCCCGCCGCCGGCGCCGGCGCCTTGCTGGCGCTGTGGATCACCGACACCGAGCTGTCGGTGATCGCGCAAATCGCGCTGGTGCTCTTGATAGGCATCGTTAAGAAAAACGCCATCATGATGATCGACTTCGCCCTGGTGGCCGAGCGCGAGCACGGCAAAAAGACGCTCGAGGCGGTGCGCGAGGCCTGTCTGGTGCGCTTCCGTCCGATCATGATGACGACGATGGTGGCGATTCTGGCCGCGCTGCCCATCGCCATCGGGCTGGGTGAAGGTTCGGAGCTGCGCCGACCGCTAGGTATTGCGATGATCGGCGGTCTGCTCATCTCGCAGAGCCTGACCCTGCTCAGCACGCCCGCCCTATATGTGATTTTCTCCTGCCTTGCCGCGCACTGGAAAAGCTGGCGGCAGCGCCGGCGCGAGCGTGCCCGATCCAGCCGCGTTATTAGCGTAAAGGGTTGACGCACATAGTGATTGATGGTGGCGGATGAGCGAGTTGTAGAGATACCGGCGCCTGCGCTAACAACGGCGCTCACAAACGGTTAACCAGCAAGCCGCTATCTGTAACCGTTGTTGAGCATCGGAGGTGAGGCCGATGCGCAATGCATCGGTTGCTCGACGCGCCTATCCGCTGATAATTGCGTGTCGGCCAAAGCATTTGTACGTAGTTTCGCCCTGAACGCTTTTTGTACCTGACGCGCCCCGGAACAGGCCATCTTCTATAACAGCCGCGGCAAGTGATAGCCTGTACGTGGTTGCCTGGTAGTTTTACGGCAGCGCCCGATGCATGGAAGCCGTTTTTGATGCCGGTCGTGATCAGCTTATGGACCCCGATCGGATCAAACCCGGTCAGATGTAAAAAAATTTCCTTCCAACCCTAGAACCTGGAGATGTTTGTATGAAGATGACCCGCACCCTGATTTGCGCCGCCTCGCTGGCTGCCGTCCTGTCGCTGAGCGCTTGCGGCAAGAGCGACGATTCTTCGTCGGCACCGGCTGATTCGACCCCGCCCGCCGCTGCGACTGCTGCTCCGGCCGCTACGCCGACGCCGGCTTCCACCGCCGCCATGGCTCCGGCTTCGACCGCTGCGATGGCTCCGGCTTCCACTGCTGCCATGGCTCCGGCCAGCACGGCTGCCGCCCCGGCCAGCACCTCCACCGCCGGACACTAATCTGTCGCAGCGGTAGAGCGCTTGTTCGGTAGCTGGTAACGGTCCTGACAAGAGGCTCGCAAGAAACACCAAAAGAGCGCGGTTATCCGCGCTCTTTTTTATTGTCCGATTGGCGTCGAGACGCTTCGTTGGCGTTCCGTCGCGCCGGATGCCTATCGTTTGCGCCGGGGGCGCCTGTTCCTTGGCGCGGCGCAGCAATGAACC
The DNA here is from genome assembly GCA_903827735.1 of uncultured Rhodanobacter sp. Classification (GTDB taxonomy): domain Bacteria; phylum Pseudomonadota; class Gammaproteobacteria; order Xanthomonadales; family Rhodanobacteraceae; genus Rhodanobacter. The sequence continues at coordinate 2,432 of CAIKJM010000080.1, forward strand.
GTGGCCGGTGGTCGGCATGGTCAGCGCGCGCCATTCGGGCGAAAATGGGCGTCTTGTGTTTGCCCCGGGCGGCGCCATGTCCGTCCTGACGTTTTTGCGGGTCCTGATTCACCAGCCGGAGATTTCCATGTCTGACAACAAGCCCACGCCACCGAGCGGCGGCAGCAAGATCACCATCACCGACGGCACGCTGCATGTGCCGAACCAGCCGATCGTGCCCTTCATCGAAGGCGACGGCATCGGTCCCGATATCTGGCGCGCTTCGGTGCGCGTGCTCGACGCGGCCGTGGCCAAGGCCTACAGCGGCGAGCGCAAGATCCACTGGATGGAAGTGCTGGCCGGCGAAAAGGCCTTCAACGAAACCGGCAGCTGGCTGCCCGACGAAACCGTCGAGGCCTGCCGCGAGTACCTGGTCTCCATCAAGGGACCGCTGACCACGCCGGTCGGCGGCGGCATCCGTTCGCTCAACGTGGCGCTGCGTCAGCAGCTGGATCTTTACACCTGCCTGCGCCCGGTGCGCTGGTTCAAAGGCGTGCCGTCGCCGGTGAAGAAGCCCGAGGCGGTGGACATGGTGATCTTCCGCGAGAACTGCGAAGACATCTACGCCGGCATCGAATTCCAGGAAGGCACCGACGACGCAAAGAAGTTTCTGCAGTTGCTGCAGGACAACTTCCCCGACCGCTTCAAGAAGATCCGTTTCCCGACCACCTCGGGCATCGGCATCAAGCCGGTATCGAAGGAAGGCACCGAGCGCCTGGTGCGCGCGGCCTTCAAGTACGCCATCGACAACGACCGCAAGTCGGTGACCCTGGTGCACAAGGGCAACATCATGAAGTTCACCGAAGGCGCGTTCCGCGACTGGGGCTATGCCCTGGCCAAGAACGAGTTCGGCGCGGTTGAGCTGGACGGCGGCCCGTGGATGAGCTTCAAGAATCCGACCAACGGCAAGGAAATCGTGGTCAAGGACGTGATCGCCGACGCGTTCCTGCAGCAGATCATGACCCGCGCGGCCGAGTACGACGTGGTCGCCACCTTGAACCTCAACGGTGACTACATCTCCGATGCCCTGGCGGCGGAAGTCGGCGGCATCGGCATCGCGCCGGGCGGCAACATCAACTACGTCACCGGCCACGCGGTGTTCGAGGCGACCCACGGCACCGCACCGAAGTATGCAGGCCAGGACAAGGTGAACCCGGGTTCGGTGATTCTGTCCGGCGAGCTGCTGCTGCGTCACCTGGGTTGGAACGAAGCGGCCGACAAGATCATCGAGGCGATGGACAAGGTGATCGCGGCCAAAACGGTGACCTACGACTTCGCCCGCATGATGGACGGCGCCAAGGAAGTAA